>CAYOGS010000266.1:0-3233 GCA_964403435.1 uncultured Rhodospirillales bacterium
CCATATGCATGCCAGAAAACGTCATCATGTTTCTGCGCCAACGGCACCGGAGTTGCTGCATGCCTGAGCCATTTTACATACGTCACGTATTCATTTGCACCAATCAGGTGAACGATCCGCGCTGCTGTGCCGCGCGCGGCAGCGATAATTTGTTTCTCCTACTGAGACAACTGGTGAAGAAAGCCGGACTGGAACGCGTCGCCGTGACTAAGACCGGCTGTATGGGGCGTTGTATGAGCGGACCGGCGCTGGTGATCTACCCAGACAATGTCTGGTATGCGCCGCGTTCTACCGACGACGTGGCAAGAATCGTACGGAGCCATTTGCTCGACGAGACTATCGTGACGGCGCTCCAGATGGCAGCAGAAGAGCCGCCTCTACCCGACTATCCAACAGCAAGCATCACCAACGAAGCAACAGAACCATCGAAAGGAAACAACCATGTATGACGATATGCGTGGCGGCCGGCCATATCACTGGTATCCCGATGAGGGCTATTGGGGCGACGGCGAGAAACCACAACCAAAATCTCCCGAGCCGCCGAAAGAAAAGCCCACGGGCTGGCGCGCAGCGGCGCGCGAAGTGGCGGTATGTCTAGGCATCGCTACTGTCATCGGCCTACCAGCATATGGCGTCGCGGACTGGCTGTATCACCGCGAAATCGGCAAGCCGCATCATGGTGGCCAGGTGCGAATGACGGAGCAAAATCATGTGGAACTTGTTGTAAAACCGGATCGTCTTGTCGTTTATGTCACGGATCACGAGGGGCGCCCCAGCGATCTGAGCCAGACCTTAATCAGCGCCGCCATAGGCAATGGCAGTACGGCGAGGCGGTTCCAGAACACCGGCAACAATGCGGCGGAGCTCCCTGGACGATTTGTCATGGATGCGCAAACCATGGTGATGGTTACCGTAGATAAAAACTGCGAGCAGCCCAATACCGCGATCTTCACGCCCCTCAGCCCTGAGCCGCCACTGCCCACAGGGCTGATCTGTACGGTGCCAAAACCAATACCGGCTGCTTGCCGGCAACGACCTTCACCTTAACGATTGAACACACTTACAATAAAAAGATGGAACTGCACCACGTTAGACAGGCTAAGAGCTCGGACTTTCAAACAAAAGTATTGTCCTGAATTGAATTTACAGAAGGTCTGAATACACAAATTTTATTGAGATTGTTACCTGTCAAAGAATGGAGGAATATGTGTCACGTTTATGAAGAGCAGCGCCGGATTTACTTTAGCGAAATTCCGCAATTCTCATCTGAATCTTACCAGCAGCTCTCAAATCTCAAAATTGCGAAGCTCTGCCAAAGATCAGCGCATAGCCTGGCGATTGTGTTTGGCGCTGTTACAGGACGATTGGCTCATGGAGATCCGATAGAGAATATTTGTACAGATGAATTGCTGCCTAATTACAGAAGTCAGTCATTTCTAAGCACCCCTATTGGAGGAAAGGCGTCAGGCATTGCCGATATGATGCTGCTCGTTGCTTCTGTTCAGCCAGATCTGTTCGCACACTATGCCTACGGACAAGGTAAAGGAGCGATTGTGTCACACTTAAACGGCCCCCTTCATGCCTGGCTACTAGAGTTACAAACACAATGGAATTCGGTGAGGCAAGACGTAAATACCGACCGCACCAGTTGTGAAGTTCAAATCCTTACGTCAGAGAAAGAAAAAGTTACACTTGGCAGAATGTTAGCTGCCCTTGTGGAACGCTTATGTATTGGCCAACCCAGGCCATCACGTTTTATTGCTATAGGTGCAAGCTTTGTCGCTGAGCAATTTAGGGTAAAGCATTGGCCCTCATCAGATGCGATTAAATCCCAATTAAATCTGATGAAATGCGTTGCGGCAGAGCTATCTGCCCATTTTCAAGAATGGAATTTCATAGTTGGCAAGACGAATATCCGCCAACGGAGTCATAAGGAATCTCGGCCAGTAGAAGACGCGTCAGTTAGCATCAGAGATATTTTTCACCGCAATGCTCTCCAATGTATCGCTTCAGCAAGTGAAATCTCATGCGACGGTGAGTGCATGGAAGAAGTGTATGGCAACAAGTCACAGAGTTCTGAGCAATTTATCCAACTCTATCGTTCAACCATCCACATTATAAATCGAAAACTTCTGCACTCCAATATTAGGAGACAAGAACTTATCCCGTGTGAAGTTTTACCACTAGCAACGTATATTTGAGAGGAAATGCCATGAATCCAACTGAAGCTCAAGAAATGATGAAGGCGCACGGCTATCTACGCCGCATCCATTTCGGTGAAACTTCGCTATCCGACCTCATCAGTACGAATTGCCAAGCTACAAAAATACCTCTTGGGGCAGGTGCAATAGAATTCAGCAGAGACAAGCAAGGTGATTTTATCACAAAAAATCTTTTTGCAGTTGTCCTGCTTGATCGGGTGTTCTTCTCGCCGGAAAAAAATACCTTTTATGCGCTTGCGACGACAACTATGCCTTCGGTTCACAATGCTGTCCCGTTCAGTAATACGATCCAGACATGGGCTGCATTGTCGCCACAGAGTCTATCTGAAAGCTTGGATCGACAGGCAGGCATCAGGCCGTCGCTTGATTCAGGCCAGCCACAACGTGGTCCGATGTCACGTTTTTTAAATCGTATTATTCATCCCCGTCTGTGAGAGAAGAACCGATCAGGCGACACAATTGATGAATTCCGAGCCTGTGGCCGATGCTCAAGGTATCAGGCGATAGGATTGGTTGTGGAGTGCCGGATGCCCTGAAGAAACGGCTGCCGCCTTTGAGATAATGCAGCCATATCAGGTTATTGATAATTTGCAGTGTATTTTCACCTGAGACCTTGGCCTTTATACCGCAAGCACATTTGGTGACCCGCAGACTCTACGTCCCGGGGGTACATAAATTGGAAGCAGGTCAGCGCCACAGGCTACTCCGCAGCGCTACCGCAATGCCAACCCACTGATGTGGCTGATTATATGACCTACGGCGTGCAGGATGGATATGAGCACGCCCCCCCGGTCTCCACTTCTACTTTGATGCGCAATTTGTCAGACCATTGCTATGCCAGTGCCGTTAGCCAACATACAGGAGACGGGAATAACTGGATTTCCGCACCACTTTATGGTAGGTTAATGCTGTAATATGATATTCACTGGAGTCCATGCCCAATTACCGTGCAGGTTCCGCAAAGTTTAGAAAATACCGTGCGACGGTGCTTTCCGTTTTGATGCATGCGCT
>CAYOGS010000267.1:0-3233 GCA_964403435.1 uncultured Rhodospirillales bacterium
CTGGCTGCTGCTGCGCCAGCTCCGCTAGATAAATATGTTTGACCTCCACCGCGCCGATCTTCACCTCCGCGCGTCCCTGCCCTTCCACTCGCAGTGAACTTTCGTCAAACCCGGCCGGCATATTCTCGATGATGATGGTATGCGCGCCGGCCGGAAGCTTTACCGTGCCACTGCGGCTCACCAGCGCCCGATCGGCGAACACCGTGGCGGCGGAAACGACCGTACTGGCTTGTATCTCGGCGGCGAGCGCGGCGTTGCTCCACCCTAACCCCAGGGTGAAGGACAGCATAAGGCCGGGAATGATTTTTTGCATCTTGGTCTCCGTCATGGGTCAGCGGGGGATTGTTGTGGGAGTTCTTGCAGAATTTTTTGGAACCAGTCGGTTTCGTCAGCAATCGCCTTGGCATAAGGATGATCTGCCGCCACTTTGCCATGGCGCACCACCGGGTCATAGCGGTTATAGGCGGAGAGCGGATCAGGAATCATCAGAGGCAGCGCAGCATAATTGCCCTCCTGGTAGGCGAACACCACCATTCGGTCGCCGCGCTGCAGGTTATAGGTGGCGTCGCAACTGCTCATTCTTTCGTCGCCGCCGCTCAGCACGGTGACGGTCTTGCCGACTACGCCTTTCCAGGAACGCTCGACTTCAAAGGTTAGTGTTTGCCCCTTCGACGGTTCGGCTTTCTTTAAGAAACCTAGCAACCCACCCCCATCCGCCCGGCGCTTGGCAAGTTCACTGTCCACCTGTGGTTTGAAATCGGCAGGCATTCCGGGTTCGATGGCTGAAATGGTGCCGAGAAACACACTGTCCGCCTTAGCCAGCGCCTCGGCCGTGGTCATTGGCTGAGGCTTGAAACTGCAGGCCATGGCTGTGGTGTAACCGGCCAGCGTGACCAGAACTACCAAGGCCAAACATCTCCAATTCATCGCCCTAACCTCTCCGGAGTTATACCACCATCAGTCATGACGTTACCCGCTACCCGTTCCTTGGGGCGTCAGCCTAAAAAGCGGTAAAATTTCACCTCACATTAGGTATTATAATACCACATAACGCAAACCCCTAAATTGCTTGACTTTGCTGAACTCTACCCCTATCTCTCCGGCACGGCGGCGGCGTGGTTACGCCCGCTGCACCCAGACGGAGAAACTGCATGACTACCAAAGCCAAGCCAGCGGCCAAGAAGCCCGCCGCGCCCAAGGCCACAGCGCCTAAGGCTGCTGCGAAAGCGACCAAACCTGCTGCGTCGGCGCCGGCCACGAAAGTGCCTGCCGCGCAAAAGAAGAATACCAAAAGCTTTACTCTGCGCCACCAGGATATCACCAAGCGTTGGGTGATGTTCGATGCCGAAGGCGTCATCCTCGGCCGGTTGGCGGCAGAAATCGCCATGACCCTACGCGGCAAGACCAAGCCGACCTATACACCTTCCGTGGATTGTGGCGACAATGTCATCGTCATCAATGCCGAGAAGATTAAGATCACCGGCAAGAAGGCGACCGAGAAGAACTACTATTACCACACTGGATATCCTGGCGGCATCAAGGAGCGCACGCGCGCCAAGATGCTGGAAGGCAAGCGCCCTGAGCAGGTGATCAAGCTGGCGGTGCAGCGTATGTTGCCCGGCGGCCCGCTGGCACGCAAACAGCTAACCAATCTGCGCGTCTACAAGGGTGCAGACCATCCGCACGCCGCGCAGGCACCGACCGTGATTGATTTCGCGTCCCGCAATCCTAAAAATAAAAGAGGCTAAGCATGGCTTCCCCCAAAGATCCGAAAAACGGCGGCAAGAGCGAAGGCACCAAAGCCACGCGCACACCGCGCCCCGCTTCCTCTGCTGGCGCCAAGCCCGCAGCGCCGCGCCCCAAGGCTGCGCCGCTCGCGGATTTGAAGAATATCGCCCAAAAGCCGGCGGCAAAGCCGGAAGCGACGGCTAAGGCGGCCCCGGCCGCGGTACAGGATCCCAACGCACCGCGCCTGGATCAGTACGGTCGCGCCTATGCCACCGGCAAGCGCAAGAATGCCATCGCCCGCGTCTGGATTAAACCCGGCAACGGCAAGATTACCGTTAACGGACGCGGTGTGGAAATTTATTTCGCGCGGCCCGTGCTGCAGATGGTGGTACGGCAGCCCTTCTCAGTTGCCGATCGCGGCAGCCAGTTCGACGTTGAGGTCAATGTCGTCGGCGGTGGACTTTCCGGCCAGGCCGGCGCCGTCAAACACGGCATCTCCAAGGCGCTGACTTATTTTGAGCCTGGGCTCCGCCCGGCGCTGAAGAAGGCCAAGTTCCTGACGCGTGACAGCCGTGTGGTTGAACGTAAGAAATATGGTAAGCCTAAAGCTCGCAAGAGCTTCCAGTTCAGCAAGCGTTAAGCTTCCGGTGTACACAAGGGCGGTTGGCAACAACCGCCCTTGTTGTTTTCGATCATTGCGTCCAACAGAGTTTTTTTGACAAGGATGCAACCGTCTGGCATTGCTTCGTAAGGCGCCTGGCGCGCGGGTGTAGCTTAATGGTAAAGCTCCAGCCTTCCAAGCTGGCTACGCGGGTTCGATTCCCGTCACCCGCTCCAGCCTAATAATGTTCTTTAGAATCCCCTGAAGTGGCGATAGCCAATATTGCAAGTTTTCACTTTGATAGGGTCGCATGCGTCACGCAGGCTGTTTTCTATCATCTTTGTGTCTAGTTTCGTTTTTCATTTCTCCCGAATTATACGCCAAGGTTCTTGGTCTTCCTGGAGATTACAACAAGTCGGCTACAGCCGATCATTCATTATGGCTAAGCATAGCAGGTGCCGCCTGCCTCGGTGCTTTGATCATTGAGACTTCACTCCAAATCTATCGCAGCCTGCGGACGCTTTTCCAGCACCAACCAAAGAAGCTCCACGCCTGCTTGGCATGGCTGATGATGCCGACGCTCCTTCTTTCATTTGTTGTATGGGCAGGTATATGGCGCTGGCTTGATATACTCGTCAGCTTGATAACTATTATTATATGCCTGGTTGCCTACGGCGTAGCGAAGGCAATCAGCAGAGCCATTATTCGGTTGAAGGAAGTTTTGTGGCCATATTACGCTCTGCGGCCAATTCTGGTGTTCACATGCTATTTGATCATTTTTCTAATTTTACTGTCTATCAACCCAAAATTCTAAGAATAAGGATGGTGCTTGCGCCCCTAGGCACATTCGCCAGGGCATGGTTAGATGGCTATAGGGATAATCAAGTTCTACCAACAACTTCTT
>CAYOGS010000268.1:0-3212 GCA_964403435.1 uncultured Rhodospirillales bacterium
GCCACACAGCGCAAACGCAGGCTGCGGTCATGCTTATTGAACGACGGCTGGAACAGGCTTTCGTTCAAGCTGAGACGATGCAACGCCAAGAGCAAACCGATTTAACCGAGATCGTTCTGGCCATCGCGCGTAAATTGCTGCCACCTATGGCGGCAGAACAAGCGTTGATGACTATCCAGGGCATGTTGACAGAAGTGTGTCGTGATTTGGGGCGTGAGCCACGCTTGGTCGTGCGTGTGCATGACAGCATGCTTGATGCCTTAAAGCAGTTGTTGGACAGTATTACGCAGCAACAAGCCTATGCTGGCAAGGTCGTGTTGCTGGCTGATGATGCTCTGCAGCCGGCGGATTGCCGCATTGAATGGTCAGACGGCGGATTGGAGCATAACAGCGCCGCCCTGTGGCAGCAGATCGACGCGGCCATCCAACGCGCCCAGCAATTGCGGCGACAGCCGTCAGTAGAAACCCATCAGGATAGCGTGTAGGAGCGTAAACCAATGAGCAACACCGGACTCGAACTCAATGAATTGCCAGCTGCCGTAGAGCCAGGAGCCGCTGCGGGGCCGAATGTGACTGTGGATGATTTAGGCGCTGTCTATGGCATTCCGGTTCAGGTTTCCGCGGTGCTGGGCAAGGCGGAAATGCCGGTCAGCCATCTGTTGAAACTGGGGCGTGGCGCCGTCATCGAACTCGACCGTAAGGTTGGCGAGGCGATTGACATCTATGTTAATAACAGGTTGGTCGCGCGCGGCGAGGTCGTGGTGGTGGAAGATCGCTTGGGTATCACCATGACAGAAATCATTAAGTCAGAACAATAAAGCATAATTTATAGCGTATTCAGCGGAAGGATTTGAAGCGATGCGATTATTGATTGTCGGCCAATTGGAGGGCTACATCACCGAGGCCGGGCGGATTGCCGTTAGCCGCGGCGCCAAGGTCGCGCATATCGCCGATGTTGACCCGGCGTTGGCGGCGTTGCGCGCCGGACAAGGTGCCGATCTCGTGATGTGCGACATCACGCTGGACATAGCTCGCCTCATCGACAGCCTAAAATCAGAGCGTATTACCTTGCCGGTGGTGGCTTGCGGCATCGGCACCGATGCTGGCGCCGCCGTGCGCGCCATCCGCGCTGGAGCCAAGGAATATGTGCCTTTGCCCCCTGATGCAGACCTCATCGCCGCCGTGCTGGAGGCGGTGACGGAAGAAAGCCATACCGTTATCGCCCGCGACGCGTCCATGCGACGCGTGTTGGATATGGCGGATCGCATTGCGCCCAGCGATGCTTCCGTTCTAATTACCGGCGAGAGCGGTACCGGCAAGGAGGTGGTCGCGCGTTATGTGCACCGCAAGAGTCGACGAGCGCAGCAGAATTTTGTTTCAGTCAATTGTGCGGCGATTCCGGAGAATTTGCTGGAATCTGAACTGTTCGGACACGAAAAAGGCGCGTTCACCGGTGCAGTGGCACGGCGCGTTGGTAAATTCGAAGAAGCGCATGGTGGCACCCTGCTACTGGACGAGATCAGCGAGATGGACTTGCGCCTACAGGCCAAGCTGCTGCGCGCGATTCAGGAGCGTGAGATTGACCGCGTCGGTGGGACGCAGCCTGTGAAGGTGGATATACGACTTCTCGCCACTTCAAATCGCGATTTGGAAGCGGAAGTGAAGGCTAAGCGTTTCCGGGAAGATTTGTATTTCCGGCTGAACGTTGTAAATCTCGCCCTACCCCCACTGCGCGAGCGCCCAAGCGATATTCTGCAACTCGCCAATCACTTCGCTGAGAAATATGCGCAGGCTAACGGCATCGCGGCCAAACCGCTGAACCAAGAAGCCACCACGCTGTTGGCATCGCATTTTTGGCGCGGCAATGTGCGTGAGCTGGAGAATACAATGCATCGCGCTGTGCTGTTGGCTACTGGCAACGAAATCACGCCTGATGCCATTCTTCTGACAGGACAGAGTCTGGCACCCGAAGGCCGGCAGCCCGCGGCTCTCGCCATGCAGGCCGCGGCGCAGAGTGGCGGCAATCAGGTAGGGCGCACGGTCGCGGATGTTGAACGTGATCTGATTATTGACACGCTCAACCATACCTTGGGCAACCGTACCCATGCGGCGAATATCTTGGGCATATCCATCCGCACACTGCGCAACAAGCTCAAGCAATATTCCGATGAGGGTATGGCGGTGCCGGGTGCCGGCGCCGAACCGGAGCGCGCCTGGACATGAAGGAAACCACAGGCTCCAGTCTGGTCGTGGCTGCACCCTCGGGGGGGCAACTCGTTTCGGGTGGTGGTGCGCCGGTCAGCGCCTGGAGACGTGGCGAGGTCTGGCTGGCTCTGGGACTGTTGGCAATTCTGTCGGCACTGGTCTTACCGCTGCCCGCCCTGCTGGTGGATATGGGGCTGGCACTCTCAATTACATTGTCGGTTGTCATTCTGATGACGGTGCTGTTCATCAATAAGCCACTGGATTTCAGCTCGTTCCCAACGGTCCTGCTGATCGCTACGCTGCTGCGGCTGTCGCTCAATCTTGGCACATCGCGGCTCGTGCTACAGCATGGGCATGAAGGCGAGGAAGCAGCCGGCCAGGTGGTAAAGGCCTTCGCCAGTTTCGTTATGGGTGGTGATTTCATCATCGGCGTCATCGTTTTCGCCATCATTACCATCGTCAACTTCGTGGTAATCACCAAAGGCTCCGGTCGCATCGCCGAAGTCGCAGCGCGTTTTACTCTCGACGCTATGCCCGGCAAGCAGATGGCAATTGACGCGGATTTGTCATCGGGGCTGATTGACGAGATGGAAGCACGCCGCCGTCGTAAAGAACTAGAAGATGAGAGCAGCTTCTTCGGCTCCATGGACGGCGCAGCTAAATTCGTGCGCGGCGACGCAGTTGCCGGCCTCATAATCACCTTCATCAATGCCATCGGTGGCATTGCCATCGGCGCGGTGCGGCATGACCTGAAAGTTATGGACGCCGCAGACACTTATGTACGGCTGACGGTAGGCGACGGTCTGGTGACACAGATTCCAGCTCTGTTGGTCTCCGTTGCAGCCGGTATGCTGGTGGCCAAGAGTGGTCAGACCGGCTCGACTGATAAGGCCCTGTTCAATCAATTAGGTGGCTATCCGGTGGCGTTGGGCTTGACTTCCGGGTTGCTAGCAACCCTGGCCGTGGTGCCGGGCATGCCAATGCTACCGTTTTTGATGTTGGCCAGC
>CAYOGS010000269.1:0-3206 GCA_964403435.1 uncultured Rhodospirillales bacterium
ATGCCCAGCTTTGGCCCGGACAGAGCGACGCGTTATAATGGCTATCGCTCCGCTGACATTAACGGTAGCCCCGGTTTAGGTGTTTCTTCCGGCCAGGCTGAAGCAGCGATTGTCAAGCTGTTGGAACAAAATCTTCCCAAAGGCATGAGCTATGAATGGACTGATTTAAAGTACCAGGAGATCCTGGCCGGCAATACGGCATTGTGGATTTTCCCTCTGTGTGTGCTGTTGGTTTTTATGGTGTTGGCTGCCCAATATGAAAGCCTGGGGTTGCCGCTGGCAGTGATCCTCATCGTGCCGTTAGGGGTGTTTTCTGCCATTTTCGGCCTCTGGTTCATGCGGGGCATCAATCCGACACTTGACAATAATATCTTCACCCAAATCGGCCTCATGGTGCTGGTGGGGTTAGCGTGCAAGAACGCCATTCTGATTGTCGAATTCGCGCGGGAATTGGAGCACCAGGGCAAAGGCGTCATCGATGCTGCAGTGGAAGCGAGCCGGCTGCGCCTGCGGCCGATTTTGATGACTTCCTTCGCCTTCATCATGGGCGTCGTGCCACTGATTCTTGCTACCGGGGCTGGCTCAGAAATGCGACACGCGATGGGGTTGGCTGTGTTTTCAGGCATGGTGGGTGTTACATTCTTTGGCTTGTTCCTGACGCCAGTGTTTTATGTTGGCATTCGTTTGCTGGGACGAAAAAGCGTCGGCGCGGAAGCTTGAAAATATATAGTGCGTTGATATATCCAGTGAATATTTGATATTGCTCTGCACCATTGACGTGTGCAGGTCTTGGGGGTGACCGGTCGATGGTTTTTGAGGTGATTTGTGTTCGGCCAGAACATTTTGCCGTCAACACCCAGGACAATGGCTATCAAGCCGAAGGGATGCGGCAATGGCAATCCCGTCCCGCTTACTGGAAAGACCGTTTGCTGCGCGCCTGGGATAGCGCAGCCGAGGAACTGACCCGCCATCAAGGCCGGCTGATTCAGGTGCCGCCAAATCAGCATTTGCCAGATCAGTGTTTTGCAGCAGACCCTGTCATTTCAGTGCAACAAGGTGATGGCGCGCGCTTCGTGCTGCCCTCACGTATGAATTCGCCAGTACGCCAGCAGGAGGTAGAGCCGATGCTGACCGTGTTGCAGCAGCATCGCTTTGCCGTACACCCAACCAGCGAAAAGACGGCCGGTTTGTTGCATGAAGGCACCGGTGATTTCGTCAAACTTGACGGTTATGATATCTATTTGCAAGGCTATGGGCCACGCTCGCAACCTGGCATCGGCCGGCATTTGACGAAGTTGGTGAACGCGCCTGTGGTGGAAGTGCCTTTGACTGTGGAAGGCGGCGGGTTGGGTTCGGGCGGCCTGGCTTCACAGGCCACACGCGGTTTTCATGCTGATACGCTGCTGTGGGGGCAACCCAACCGGCATCTCACTTATTGTCCGGAGCGATTGCATCCCGCGACACGACAATTTGTGGATTGGCTCTATAACGATCCCTGGAAAAGACAGCCCATCAGCGGTGCCGAAGCTGATTTGTTTATTACCAACGGTGTAGCCGTGCCAAGCGCCGAACACCGGCAAGGACATAAACTTTTTATTCCGAAGACGACACCCCAGCATATCCGCCAACGATTTGCGCAATGGGGGTTCGGTTACAAGCCATTTGATTTTGAACCGTCTAAACTAGCCGGGGGCGGATTTCATTGTATGTTCAATTTCGTGCTTAAGGTGCCAAATGCCAAGAACGCTCATGAGGGCGCGCCCTGGCAGCACCCGGCACGGCCATCCGGCGCATTGGCGCAGGTTCGGCCCCAATTTGAGCGACAAGGCATCAATTTCTACGGCTTTGATTGAGTGCCATTCAGGAATTTGCAAGATTGCTTAATCAAAGCTTGACGCGGGTTTGGTGCGCCCTTATATTCCGGCCACTTGAGGGGTAAGCGCTTGGCGTTTCCTTTAAAAAAATGCAGCAAATTCAATAATTTGTAGCTTGTTTTTGTTGTGAGACTCATAGCCTGGGCAATGAACGGCTGACGATGCGCCGAAAGATGTTGCGGGGCATATCGTCGAGCAGGTTGCACGGCGCAAGAATTTCAACCTCTGCGGAGCCGGATTGCCGGATTTTCGTGGCGGTTTTTGTTTTGGGATGATCGCAGCATAACAGCCTTGAGCTGACGCTGCACGAACAGGGAAGCGACGATGGCGACAGTCAATCAGTTGGTGCGTAAGGGCCGCGAAGTGCCGAAATACCGGGACAAGGTGCCGGCGCTGAAGGAATGCCCGCAGAAGCGCGGTGTTTGTACCCGCGTTTATACGACGACCCCGAAGAAGCCGAACTCGGCGCTGCGTAAGGTTGCCCGCGTGCGTTTGACCAACGGGTTCGAAGTCATCAGTTATATTCCTGGCGAAGGGCACAATCTGCAGGAGCACTCCGTGGTGATGATCCGCGGTGGTCGTGTGAAGGATTTGCCAGGCGTTCGTTACCACATCATCCGCGGCACCCTGGATACACAAGGTGTCAAGAATCGCAAGCAGCGCCGGTCAAAATACGGCGCAAAGCGGCCTAAGTAATTCGAACGAGGGAAACCCATCATGGCACGGCGTAGAAGAGCGGAACGACGCGAAGTTTTACCGGATGCGAAGTTCGGTGAAATAATGGTGACGAAGTTCATGAACTGCATCATGGAGCAGGGCAAGAAGTCGGTCGCCGAAGGTATTGTTTACGGCGCGTTCGACATTATTCGTGCCAAGGCAAAGCGCGACCCGCTGGACGTGTTCAAGGACGCAATGAGTAAGGTGCGCCCGCATTTGGAAGTTCGTTCACGCCGTGTCGGCGGCGCTACCTATCAGGTGCCGACGGATGTGCGTCCGGATCGCGGCATGGCGTTGGCTATGCGTTGGATCATCATTGCGATGCGCAAGCGGGCTGAAAAAACCTCGCCGGAGCGGCTAGCGGCCGAATTGATGGCGGCAGCCAACGACAATGGCGCTGCGATCAAGAAGCGCGAAGACACGCACAAGATGGCCGAAGCCAACAAGGCTTTCGCGCATTACCGCTGGTAAGGGTTGGGTTCGGTCATGGCACGCAATACTCCCATCGAAGACTACCGCAATTTCGGTATTATGGCGCATATTGACGCCGGCAAAACCACGACCACAGAGCGCGTTCTCTATTACACCGGTAAGTCCTACAAGATTGGCGAAGTG
>CAYOGS010000270.1:0-3206 GCA_964403435.1 uncultured Rhodospirillales bacterium
GGTGGCCGAGTGGTTAATGGCAGCAGACTGTAAATCTGCCCGCGCGAGCGTACGGCGGTTCGAATCCGCCCCCTTCCACCATTACTTTACTTACTCCGGGCTCGTTAATAACCGCCAGGCCCAACCCCGCTTAGCTTCGCTCCTTGCCTCCTGACACCCATAAGGCAGACACCGCGCCGCGATGCCAATCCGCTGCTTCATCGGTCATGAAACCAATTGGTGGTGAAGCAGTGTCGATGGTAGGCTATGTGCACACAGCACGAGCCGAGAAATGCCTACTTATCAGCCGGATAAATTAAACCGTAACGCGGAATATGGCAGCCTAGTCACTTGCTATGGCTATGCCGTGCTGGATATCAAATTCAAAGAATTGCAGGTACTCGCGGTAATGGCTAGGCAGGCCGAAGCGGCCGGCGGCAAATGGGGCGGACCACAGCCCGGTATGTTGGCACAGCACCGCAATACCACGCTGCAGTTTCCGCCCACCAGCTGGGCAACGGATTTGCCGGTCAAAGGCGCTCATGACGGCATGATCCCTTTTAACGAGGCAGGGGTGCCGCCTGTGCGCAAGGGCTTTCATGCCATCGCGGTATTCACCGAGCGGCCAGATGGTGGCGCCACGCATCTCTTGCGCCGCGACGATCAGGCCAAGGGAAAACCGGCCACCACGGCCAGCAGCTGGTCGCACAAGTTTGATTTCAATCCGGTGACGAACCGGGACGATGCCGGCCAACCCATCCCCGCCGACCCGCGCCAGGCGCAGTGGCAGAAATGCCCGGTATTCCAGGGCTTCTATTATGCCCCAAGCCACCGCCAGCATTTCCGGCTGCAGGCAGCGCATGCCGGAGCCAAACGTCCGCGCCGGCATGACAAGCTTGTATCGCCGCAGCCACTCGCGGCGTCAGGCAATGCCAAGCTTGATGCCGTAATGCGCCGCATGCGCTCAAGAATGGACAGCGCCAACCCGGCGGGCGCGGCGACAATCGCAACCAAGAAAGCCAAACAGAGCCGTAACGCCCTTTAATTCAAAGGGACAGCGGACGCGGAAGATTTTACGCGCTGCCCCACAAGAAATCGATGGGGTAATGCGCGAAGTCGCTCATTGCCGTATTATGTACCTCATTTTGCCAACAGACATTTGCGAGCCGTAAAAGCGTGCTTTCAAACAGTGCCAAAGCTGTCGCGAAAAGCTGTCCTTTGTGCGATGACCACTAGCACGCCGTACGTTAGAATTTATAGTTTACGTGATGGTAGGCTGCGACAAGCTGCCGGGCGCGGTCACATTTTTATTGTTCATGGGAAGATCGTAGCGGGCTGCATAGGCGAAAATTTAATGCCCTGGGTTGCTGCACGTTATCGTGTCCAAAAATTGAATATTGTTGTCAATTTTGTTTATGCTCGTTCGATTTTAGGGCGTGCGTGGGGATGAGCGGTAACGTCCCAGACTTAAAACAAACAATTCAGGAGCATCATCATGTCAATATCTGCAAAGAACGCGATATGTCTTTGGTTCGAAAGTGATGCCGAGGAAGCGGCGCGGTTTTACGCGAAGACCTTTCCCAATTCATCTATCGGAGCGGTGCATCGCGCGCCAGGTGACTTTCCGTCTGGCAAGCAAGGGGACGTTTTGACAGTTGAATTCAGCGTTATGGGCGTTCCTTGTCTTGGGCTTAACGGTGGGCCCGCCTTCAAGCACACTGAAGCATTCTCCTTCCAAGTTGCCACCGAAGATCAGGCTGAGACGGACCGTTATTGGAATGCGATTGTTAGCAACGGTGGCCAAGAGAGCGAGTGTGGTTGGTGCAAAGACAAGTGGGGGCTCTCCTGGCAGATTACGCCAGTCGCATTGATCAAAGCGTATACCAGCTCTGATCGCGTCGCCGCCAAGCGGGCTTTCGATGCCATGATGACGATGAAGAAAATCGACATCGCTAAGATCGAGGCAGCGTTTCGCGGCTAGCGACCGGCGGACCAACTTCCAACATCGAGCTGACCTTGAACGACCGCTCTTGAGGGAGCTCGGCGGACCGGAGGGTCCGTTAACAAAGTGTAGAAGCGACCGTTCAGCACGTACGTTCACCTGATCTGTCGGGCATTCCGGTCGAGCATCGAATTGAGGTGTCAGTCTTCGTCTTGGAACCATATGCAAAAGTGATTTTGCTTTGCGGGGTCGGTGATCACCAGCCCAGAATCGAAAGTCGATTCAGTGAGCGGGTTCCAACTCTTGTTTTTGGCGATATTTCCATTTGAGAAATATCGACAGCCAGTGGTTTCGTGCTCGACGAGTATTTGCTGCGCCAGGGATTCCGCCTCCTGTCTAGGCATGCAATCTCCTTGGTAGGCCATGTCTTTCCATAGGAGGGTGATCAGGATTTGCAGCGCGGAGTCACGATCGTGTTCGATCAGAAGCGACTCGTCTGGCATAAGACCGAACTTACCTAATAACCGAGAGAGGTTTCCCGTTGTTTCGGACGTTACGCTATAACGGATTTCTCCGAAGCGACGAGCAGCGATAATTTCGCGTGCATTCATCATGAGGTTCCATGTTGGGCTTCATGGGGCATCGAATTTACGCACCATGTAGCTTTCTGAGGTATGCATCCATGTCCTCCCAAGCATCGCGCATGATCTTGGGCATTGAGATGAAGGCCCATTGCCGCTGAATTTTTTTGTCTTCGAAACGTAGGTGTTCCAGAAAGGACACATTAAGTGCATTCCGGACTTCGTCATCACAGTCCGACCACAGCTCCATGAAAACCGAGGTCACTTGTGACCAGCTTTCCTCATTGCGAGCATCGATTGCATCTTGTGCAAAACGAGAGAACTCTCCGATTTGACAGTGCAGAAGGCCCTCATTGGTTTCATGGTGCAAGTCGACCGAAAGCGAAGGGAACCTCTGCTCGATGAGTTGAATGGTTTCTGCCTGCGTAAACATGCTTGGGGCCTTGCTCAGTGTGCGCCGTGTGGGGTGAGATGTAACGTGGATGTTGTGGTCTAACTTAGCCTATCAATTGCGTGGCAACCCATGTTTAGAAAATGTATTCCATGTGATCGGCAATAGTCTTCAGTTAAAAACTGATGACATACGCTACAAAAGGGCCAAATAGCATATCATAAATCTCATTAACCACTCAACGGGCGGCGGTTGCGCTGAACAATAACGCTGGTACAGGGGCCAAGCGCTAAGACCATGCTATGGGCAATTT
>CAYOGS010000271.1:0-3185 GCA_964403435.1 uncultured Rhodospirillales bacterium
GTCTATCGCCCGGCCTGCGTCGCCTGCCAGGCCTGCGTGCCCACACGCGTCGTTGTCCGTGAGTTCACGCCCAGCCGCAGCCAGGCGCGCTCCTGGCGGCGCAACCAGGCTTTGCGCTTCTTGCCCGAAACGGAATTGACGGACGAGTATTATGATTTATTTCGGCGCTATCAGGTGGCGCGGCACGAAGATAGTGACATGGTGCAAATGAGCGCCGCGGAGTTTTCTGACATGGTGACTGACGGCAGCGCGGCCCTGGAATTGCTAGCCTTGCGCGACACCTCCGGCCGGCTGCAAGGCGCGCTGCTAGCGGACGCATTGCCGGATGGGTTTTCCGCGATTTACAGTTTTTATGAGCCGGAGCCGGCACATCGTGGGATTGGTACCTTTCTGGTGCTGCGGCTCATCGACCTGGCCGCGCATAGCGATCTGCCCTATGTTTATATCGGTTATTGGATCGCAGAGAGCCGCAAAATGCGTTACAAAGCCTTGTTCCAGCCGCAGGAACAAATGACTGCCGCCGGCTGGCAAGCCGTGGCATTGCCCGCTTGAACGCCGCTGGGTTATATCTGCGCCATGAGCAATACTGTTTTACACCTTAGCCTGCCGGCCACACCGGCTGACAAACGCCTGGATAAAGCTCTGGCGATCGCGCTTGCCAGCAGTGCTGACGCTTACTCCCGCACCCGGCTGCAACAACTGATTGCCGCCGGCGCCGTACAGGTTAACGGTGCGGTGGCGACGGATGCGGCGCAGACCGTGCTCGGCAGCGAAACTGTTATGATAGCACCACCACCGCCCCTGCCCGCCACGCCGCGTGCTACGACGCTGCCGCTTGCCATACTTTATGAGGACGCAGATATCCTGGTGCTGGACAAGCCGCCGGGGCTCGTGGTGCATCCGGCGGCTGGTCATGCGGAAGACACGTTGGTGAACGCGCTGCTGGCGCATTGCGGCACCAGCCTGAGCGGCATTGGCGGTGTCGCCCGCCCCGGCATCGTCCACCGCCTGGATAAGGACACCAGCGGGCTTCTGGCCGTGGCCAAACATGATCGCGCCCACGCCGCACTGGCGGCACAGTTCGCGGATCGGAGCCTGAGCCGAATTTACCTGGCCTTCGTGTGGGACTTGCCGCAACCGCCACATGGCACAGTTGACCTACCCATCGGCCGTGACGCGCGGCACCGACAAAAAATGACGGTGCGGTCGCCGGGCAGCGGCAAGCCGGCGCGCACCCACTATGACGTACAAGAGAATTTCGGCACACGCGCAGCTTTGGTGCGTTGCCGACTGGAAACCGGGCGCACGCACCAGATTCGTGTGCATCTGGCGCAGCTGGGCCATGCGGTTATCGGCGACGCAGTCTATGGCCGCCCCCGTCGCGGCACGGATGCACTGACCAAGCTGCTACGGCGCTTTCCACGTCAGGCCCTGCATGCCGCTGAGATGAAGCTGCTGCACCCTATGACGGGCAAGCCCCTGCAGTTCAAGGCCGCTTTGCCGCCCGATTTGCAATTGCTGCACCGCGAATTGCAAAGCTCGGCGGGACGGCCTAAATAACTTCCAAGATTTAGGAAAGCAGGACGTGAGCAATATACCCAGCAATCTGCCGGTCTTGAGCAGCGAAGGCAACCTGGCCTTCTATCTGGCCGAGATCAAGAAATACCCCATGCTGTCGGCGGAGGCGGAATATACCGATGCCAAGGCCTGGCGGCTGCATGGGGATTTGGAAGCCGCGCACCGGCTGGTGACTTCTCACCTGCGGCTGGTAGCGAAAATCGCCATGGGCTATCGCGGTTATGGGTTGCCAATCGCCGATTTAATCGCGGAGGGCAATATCGGTCTGATGCAAGCGGTCAAGCGCTTCGACCCCGAAAAAGGATTCCGCCTCTCAACCTATGCGATGTGGTGGATACGCGCCTCAATTCAAGAATATGTCCTGCATTCCTGGTCACTGGTCAAAATCGGCACCACAGCGGCGCAGAAGCGCCTTTTCTTCAATCTCAAACGTTTGAAGCGCGAAATGCAGACGGTAGAGGAAGGCAATCTCTCGCCGGCACAGATCAGCAAAATTGCGCAGAAGCTTGATGTCGCGGAACAGGAAGTGATCAATATGGATCGCCGCCTCAGCGGACCCGATGCTTCACTTAATGCCCCAATCAAGGCGGATGAAGGGGGTGAGTGGCAGGACTGGCTGGTTGATGAGCGCGACAACCAGGAAACACTGTTGGGCGAAGCGCAGGAGCAGACGCAGCGCCAGAAAATGCTACAAACGGCGCTGGCGCGCCTTGCCCCACGGGAGCGCAGTATTATCCTCCGCCGCCGCATGGCAAATCCGCCAGTGACGCTGGAAGAGCTAGCGCAGGATTACGGCATCAGCCGCGAACGCGTCCGCCAGATTGAGGCCAAAGCCTTCGGCAAACTGCAAACCCATATCAAGAACCTGGCGCTGGAACAGGAAAAACCCCGCCTGCTACCCGGGCAGTAGTTTTGCAGAAACTGCTAAAGTTGTTGAGCGAAGGCAAAGCAAACACGGAGCAAGATTGTCCGGGTTCCTGCAAAAAAATATGGCAGTGGTCAGTTGACCAATGACCTAAAAAAATTTCTTGGCACTTGAAAATGCCGACGATCGTGCGTGACCTTTACATGCCGGATGATCTGGTTATCTAAATCAAGCACGAAAACGATCTGATCTTCCCAGAGGAGGTTGCTGAAAGCAGCTTCCCTAAACGTCAAAGTTTTGTCAGTCACTCGGTCAGTACTTTTGACCGTCAGAAAACGAAGCGACGTTCCAAAGACGAATTGTTCCAGAGCAAAACTCTCGGGGTCTTTGGGCGCATTAGCACGACCCGTGTCTTCGTCAGAGAAATCTTTGTAAGCAAGGATTTTTTGCCTGGTTTGCTCTGCAACGGCTGACAGTTCGGCCAGAGACTTGCCTACTAATAGATTATTGGCCGCTTGTTCAGCGCCTTTTAGTGTTGCGTCATCAATTTCATCAGGAATTTTGACACCTAAACTCCATTTTATCGGATACATGGTGGCGCAGGCACACAGCATCCTCGCTCCCGACGCCAGCGTAAGCACAAGCGATGTAACAATCAAAATTGTGGAAAATTTAAACCGGCGTGATGCCAACTTTATTTCCCCCGCCCTACTCCGCCAATTGATACGTCACCTCGATGCTG
>CAYOGS010000272.1:0-3152 GCA_964403435.1 uncultured Rhodospirillales bacterium
GGTTGATCATGATTGCCGTCAATATGTAGAAGGCCAATCTGCCCTGACGTTGGCACCAGACCGAAGGACGGTGACGTAAAATCCCTATTTTGTAAATAAGATTGATAAGCATTTGCGGATGTCATGCGCAATACAGCAATAGTGTTATGGCAATAAGGTAATAGATTGAGCATCGCCACCCGTGCACTGCGTTCCCATGTCAACTTATCCCCAGACAATTCACTGTCTAACTTATTGACATTTTGTAACATTTCTTCATTTGTCCACGGATCAACCGCTACGAGTTTTCCACAGCCTAGAAACTGCTGGAGCAGTGCCAGAAACGCTGCCGAGCGCCCACATGCCACGCCAATTTCGACCCAATCCCCCGCTGGAACATCATTTGCAAGACAACCGATGGTGGCAAGCTTACCACAATGCGACTGTCCGGAAATTTTGCCGACGGTCAACAAGAATGCTGCTAGGTAATCCAAAGGCACGATGGGTAGACGCGATGATCGCGTCGCGAACCTTGCATGGATTGGTGCGATGCTCGAACGAAGAGCGTCATGTACCAGATCGGAAACGAATTGCGTGAAACCGTTACTCAACGTCACGCCCGTAGGGTTATCGTACTGCAACAGCTGCCACAAATTTTGGTAACAGCGGTCATGCGGGCAATAAATATGTGTGATCTTCTCTTCACTCAGCAGCTGGGAAAGCACCTTGGGAAACGCCGGGTCATGCACATGCGGTAACAGAACGCGATGTTCGAACAATTGTAGCCCCGGCTCATCAGCGTTACTTGCTGCTGCCACCACTTGCTCGCCGCGCTCGGCTGCAATGAATTTGAGTTGCACGGATTCCAGCAGCAAGGCCGGGAAAAGCAAAACGCGACGCGGAATCATCAGTTATCCTCGAACATAAACAACGCGGCTGTAACCTATTTGCCATATTCACTTTTTTATATTCTGACGGCACTCTGTGCTGCGGGCAATGCCGCGATGATAGATGTTGTGGATAAGTGTGTGAGAGGGTCTTGGTAAGAGTGCGAATCACTTCCCATTCCGTTCGGTTCAAATTAAGGTGAGTCGTTTCGAGTGCGAAAATTGCATTGCTATCAGCAGCTGTTTGCCTAACAGAAATGACGATAGCGTGACTTTACAAGTGTTTATGTAACCGTCTTGTCAGGAAATCCTATGGCTGATCTCAAGCCCGCCCCCGCGCCCGAACCTGCCAAAATTGAGCAACCGGAAGCCTACTCCGGCCAGCCCGAACCGAAACTTCCTTCTCCCGTTGCGCCATCCCGGGACAATACAGCGTCCCCATTCTGGCTTGGCTTGACTGTATCCTTGGCGTGGGTCGTAATTGTTGCGGCTGCCCTAATCAGTTCCGGCGAATCAAGCACGTTCGGCGGCATTCCTCTGACCAATTGGGCGATTGGCCTGTGTGCCATCGCTTCTCCGATCGCGCTCATCTGGATGATTACGGCTTATCTGCAACGCGCTTACGACGTCCAATTGATGACGGAGCCGCTGCGCCGCCAGTTGAATCTGATCATTGGGGAAAACGGCGCCGCTGAAAACCGCATTCGCCGCTTCAATGCCGCCATACGCGAACAGATTGAGCTGCTGCGCCAAGGCAGCGTTGCCGGCGAAGAGGAAATCGTCAATCTCCTGCAGCAATTGGCATGGGAGCGCGAGGAGGTGAAGAAGGTTGCCATGCACCGCATGGCGCAGCTACAGGAAGCCGGCAAGCTTACACAGGCCGCCGAAGCCTTTGATGGCATGCTCGACAGCAAGCTGAAGTTGATCAGCGATATCGAGAACCGCTTGCAGCGTGGCAACGGCCAGATGGTGAAAAATGCCGAGCAGTTACGCGAGGCTCTGACGCAGGTGCTGCAGGACATTAAGGAAGGCAACCAGAATCTTGAGCACTCGCTTGCCAGTGTTCGCGCTGACAGTGTTGAAATTCGTAGTAGCCTACGCGGACAGGAAGAAGACCTCATCAACACGCAGATGACCATTCGCGAAGCGATGGCGAAGGCCGAAAAGGAATTCGACGTCATTCTGGACCGCTTTTATGATCGCAGCAAGGATGTGGCCAACGCATTCGAACAATCAACCGCAGTTTTTGCTGCTCGGCTGCAGGATATGGACGCCGCAGGCCGGCACCTGCCCGCGCGTATTGCCGCAGCGACAGATCAACTGAACACTGCCATCGCTAACTATCAGACCATCGAACATACCGCCTTGCAGGCCGCACGTGCTACGGCAGCCGTGCTTGATACTCATGTGCAGGATATTGCCGGAAGGGTTGAGGGTTTTGGTCAAAAAATTCAGAACAGCAGCCGACATATAGATGGGCAATCGCAGGCACTCGCTGGGCTGCTTGACCGTATTACACTTGCCGCGGAAACCGTCCAATCCGGCCTGCAGCAGGGCACAGCGAAACTCAGCGACACGGCTGAGAGCAGCATCGCGCGGTTCACTGCGGTCACCAGCCACATTAAAACCGAGGCCGAAGCACTGACTGTGCAACTGATGGCAGCCACCACAGGTTATGAGGCAGCGGCTGCAACGGCCAGCACGGCCGCTGACCGACAGCAGCATAACATGGCCAAGCTGCGTGAGCAGTTGAGCCAAGATATGCAACAATTGCAGATTTATGAGGATCAGGCAGCCGGCAGTGCAGCCACGCTGCAGAACCGTACTGATGTGACTATAGGCGACTTACAGGATATCGAAGAGCGCCTGCACACCTTGACGAAGGTCCTCGCGCATACCGGCGAATCTACCCATAGGCAGCTGCAACAGGAAATGCAGCGTCATGAAGAGATGCTGCTGCAACTGAGCAACGCGACAGAGACCGGTGTTCTAACGTTGCAGCGTGCTAGCCAAGGGTTGAGTGCACAACAGGATGGGCTGGTCAGTCGCGCCTCGCAAGCCGAAGCCCAGTTGCAAGGTCTGATTACCAATCTTAACCACCTGCATGAGTCCGGCAACCAGCAATATGATGCCTTGCTTAAGACCATGAATGGCAATCTACGCGAAACCGCTACGATGCTGCAGGCTGCTGAACTGCAATTCCAGGATTTCAACCAACGGTCGCTCGAGCCAGTGAGCAAGGCCGCCACACATATTGTTGCGGCCACGGCGCAGGCACGCGACAGT
>CAYOGS010000273.1:0-3129 GCA_964403435.1 uncultured Rhodospirillales bacterium
GTCAAGTTCCACTCACGTGATGCCGGCCTAGAATATGCGTTCATCGTCGCCGCGCAGACCTTGACTGTGCGCGCCGCCCCAGTGTCGAATGAGATCAAGCAAATCGTGGATGTCCGCCACGATCGCATCATGACACATCTGCTCTACGCCGGCAGCATCCTACCATCTTTGGTTTCCGGCACTGGAAGCAGTGATGACAGCGGCAACAAGCCGCCTTCCGTCAGCAGCCGCCCCAACCGCGCCGCCCGGCTGACATCTCTGTCACGCCTGCGCTGAGACTCACGCCAGATCGAAAAGCAGCAACTCGGCCTCCGCACCACTCTTAATCGTTATCGCACGTTCGTCTTGCGCCAGCAGCGCATCCCCTGTCAGCAGTGGCTGGCCGTTTACTGTCGCGGCGCCGCGTGCCAGATGCACATAGGCGCGTCGCCCGGCGCCCAATAAATGGGTAGCAACTTCGTCGCCGTCAAACAAACCGGCATAGATAGCGGCGTCCTGCTGAATGGAAACCAGTTCCGCTGCCGTCGCGTTTTTCTCTCCTGCCGCGACCAGGCACAGCTTACCACGCCGCTCTGTGGCGCTGAAATGCCTCTGCTCATAACTAGGCGCACCGCCCGGTTGCCGGGGCAGCAGCCAAATTTGTAACAAATGCGCCGCTTCGGTCGCCGACGGGTTGAATTCGCTGTGCCGCACGCCACTGCCCGCAGACATGCGCTGCACATCGCCAGGCCGGATGACGGAGCCATTGCCCATACTGTCCTTATGCTCCAGCGCCCCATCCAGCATGTAGGTGAGGATTTCCATATCCCGGTGGCCATGCATACCGAAACCCTTGCCAGCAGCAACGACATCATCGTTCAAGACGCGCAGCGCTCCGAACTGCACATGCGCGGAGTCGAAATAATCAGCGAATGAAAAACTATGGTAGCTCTGCAACCAGCCATGATCGGCATGGCCGCGCTCGAGGCTTCGACGCAACGTAATCATGAAGGATCCTTTCTCTGCGGTGGAGTTGTTTCCGCTTACCCAAGGATATGGTTACGCCGCGCTTGCAAGGCAAGCCACAGGTGGGCGTTGATCAGAACACCCGCACCAGCAAGCCCTTTAGATAAGCGCTCTCAGGCACATGCGGATGCAGCGGGTGGTCGGGCGCGGCGAATACGGTGTGCAGCACCTGCCCTTCCCGTCCGGCATCAGCTAAGCCTGTCGCGAGTTGCTCGATGAGGCTGTCCAGAGTGAGGTGGTGGCTGCAGGAGGCTATGAAAAACACCCCGTCAGTCTTTACCAATGCGGCGGCGTGGCGGATAAGTTTGCGATAACCGCGCGTGCCGGCCGCGATGTCCTTGCGACTTTTGATGAAGGCTGGCGGGTCAGTGATGACCACGTCAAACTTTTTGCCTTCGGCGGCGTAATCCGCCAGTACGGCGAAGGCGTCGCCGCGTTGCCACTGCACCTTAGCAGCCAGACCATTGCGTTCCGCTGCGCGTGCCGCGCATTGCAGCGCTAGGGCGGACGAATCCACACCTGTAACTGTTACAGCTTCAGCCTGTGCCGCGTTCAGCGCAAACCCGCCTGTGTGGCAGAACACGTCGAGCACCTGAGCGTCTTTGCAATAGCCAGCCACCAGAGCGCGATTGTCGCGCTGGTCATAAAACCAGCCGGTCTTCTGTCCGGCAACCATATCCAAGACGAAGTGCAGACCGTTTTCCTGCAGCCACAGCGTTTCCGGCATTGTACCGCGCGCAACCGTCACTTCAGACGGCAAACCTTCCAGCGCGCGCGAACCACTATCATTACGCAGCACTATGGTGGCTGGCTGCAAAACATGATCCAAAGCGTCGACAATCACATCCTGCAGTCCGTTCATCCCCGCGCTGTTGAGCTGCACCGCCAGACAATCCTCGTAACGATCAATAATCAACCCGGGCAAACCATCGGCCTCGGCATGCACCAAGCGATAATAAGGCGCGTCATAGCGGCGGCCGCGCAGCGCCAACGCCCGTTGCAGTTGTGCTCTGAACCAAACATGGTCAAGGATCACGGCGTCGCGATCAAACACTCGCCCGCAAATCAGATTATGCGGATGGAAGCTGCCAGTGCCGAGCAAGCGCCCGTCATGCGCTTGGAATTGCACCAAAGCACCAGGCGACAGCGCCTTGGCAGCAGCGTCCATCACCACCTCGTTGCTATAGACCCATGGATGTCCAGCCGCGACGCGCTTGTGCCGCTGCGTCTGCAGCCGAATGACTGGATAGGTCACAACGTTTTCTGTTGCGCGATCGGCTGCGCAAATTTCAACTCGATATCCCATGGAAAATAAATCCAGGTATCCTGGCTCACCTCGGTGATGAAGGTATCCACCTGCGGCCGCCCTTGCGGCTTGACGTAGATGGTTGCGAAATGCGCCTTGGGATATTGCTTCCGCAGCAGCTCCGCCGTACGGCCGGTATCCGCCAGATCATCAATCACCAACCAGCCGCTACCGTCACCGGTCACCGCAGCAGGTTTCACCACGGTGGCTTCTGGCAAGGTACCGCTGGCCGGCTCTGGCCGATAACCGACAATGCAGGCGGTTTCGATGACCCGAATATCCAATTCCCGCGCCACAATCGCCGCCGGCACCATACCGCCGCGGGTGATGGCGATGATCCCCTGCCATGGCGCCTTATCGATTAACCGCCAGGCCAGGGCCTTGCCGTGACGGTGCAATTCTTCCCAACTCACTGGAAAAAACTTTTGTGGTACTTCCATTCTGCCGGCCTCCTTGATCGCGCCGCACTTATAGCCTGCACAACGCCATTCTGGCCAGCCGGCTGTCAAAACCAGTCAATTCCATCGCCTATCCTATGTGCAAGAGCGAAATTATGTTGCGGCGCAGCGTAAAAATTCCAATGATTTTAATAGCTTCCTGGATTCGATTCGTGATGAGATGCCCTATCTCACACCCAGGATCGAAATGGTCACTGCAGGGGAAATCAATCCAACCATCTCTCTTTTCCCTCCAGGAAAAGCCCCCCTAGTTGTTGATATTTTTTCCCAGGGCGGGGGCCGACGTGGCGCGGCTACGGCAGGCTTCCTCCACGGTCTAACCCGCTTCATGGATATCCAGATTGAAGGGCTGAGTGGCAC
>CAYOGS010000274.1:0-3124 GCA_964403435.1 uncultured Rhodospirillales bacterium
AGAACAGCATATGCCCAGTCGGCTTAGATTGGACATATAGCCATTACAATACAAATAACTTGCTACCGTATCTTATATCACGAAACATTATCCAAAATGCTAAGACAGCGCTGGAATTTGCTTTAATGCCGCATGATGAGCCATGCTGGAGCCAATTGCTGCATATACATCAAGCCTCAGAAATTCACCGCCGTCTGCACCCAGACTTTTTTCGTATCGGTATAAGGTCGGTCATCTGCTTCATAGTTGGCGAATTTCAGCATGACCGACAAAGTCTTCAGATGCGATTTCTCCGGCAGCTTGAAGATTCGGCCAATCGACAGGTTCGTTTCATTGCCATACTCACCGCGCTTTACCCCGGTGAAGCCGTGAAAGGCCGCCGTGACCTCCGTGCCGTCAATCCACTTGCCGATCCCGGAGAATTCATAAGCAGCTGAAACATAATAGTCCCTGAGGCCATTGGCTGGCGTGGTCAGAAACTTGTCTGCCCAGCCATTAAACTTGTGCAACGTTGCCAGAGGGGTCTGGAAGGCATTCCGTCCGTCGCCACCTAATTGTTCAAAGCCAAGCCGCGCAGTCAAGCCGTGTCCCTTCAGAGCTGGTGAGGCATGGTAATAGTTTTTATCAAAGTCGGCGGGGTTATTCCCAAAGTCACGCTGATGTGCCCACTCGGCTTCGTAAAGCACTGACCATGCCGGTGAGAGCGGTTGTGTGCCCGTTATCCGCAGGCCATAAGTTTGTGATGATGCGCTGCCAAGCTTATCGAGGTCAAGCAGATAGGCATAGGCTGTGGTGTTCAGCCAATCGAACCATTTGTGATTCAAGTGAACAAGATGGCTGTCGCTACCGGTGCGGCCGACTGAGGATCGGTTGCCGAAGACGCGATTGACCTGCCACAGATAGGCATATTGCAGCTCGGTATCCTTGATACCACTATACGTCGCCTGCACCGCATCAAAGGTCTGGTCGTTCTGCCGCCAGTCTACTGTCCCAATAAATCTCTGGTTATCGAGATTGAGGCCTTGCCGACCAGCCTTGATTTCGGCCCCCGGGAGACCAGCCCATGAAACCCATGCCTGGTTCAGTCCAGCACTGTCAGGATCGGCGACGAGCGGATAATTCGTCCGGCCATTGATTGAATCATTAAAGCTCTGTGTGCCCATATGCTGAACCAGCTGCCCTTCCAGATAGCCTTGGAACCCCTGGTATAGACCGGTCTTATAGCCAAGATTGGCGCGCACCGTGGATGCTTTCGCCGTTTTACTCACCGGCGCCGGGCCATTCTGATCGACATATTCAAACCGGTAACGAACCTGTCCGGTCAGCGCCCCGTCCGTCAGCAGCACTTCCGGTCCGGTTGCGACCGCCCCATTTTCTGGCGTCGCCGCACCGGCGGAATAGCCGATGGCCAGTAAGGGCAAGAGCAGGAGTGAAGGCAGCGACCTTTGTAACAGCTTTCTCATGACCGGATATCCTTTATGAACACGCTGCCGCAATCTAAAATCAGCGCATTGGCTGACACTTGACCTAAATCAAGCGGGGCTCAGAAATTGCGAAAGGCGAGGCGAAAGTTTTTCGGTGTGGCCAAAGCGGCGACATCAAACGGGCGTGACTGCGGCCGCAGCGCGCCGAGCGTTGGTCTTTCGTTATCCGCTTTAAAGTTCTGCAGATAGTATACACCGGCATACCCGCGGGCATCGAGCGCGGCGATGATGGCGTTCACATCTTGCGCGTCGAGCAAATCCGAATGAATCGTCGTCCTGATTTCATAAGACTGGTCGCGGCGCGCGAGCAGGAGGTTCAGCGTTTCTGAAAATTCACTCCAGCCTTGCAGGCCGGTTATGGCCTGGAATTTTTCAGGCGGGGCTTTGAAATCCAGTGCGACGCTGTCCAGCATGTTGGCCGCCAGCATAGTCCGGATTGTCGTCGGGCGGGTGCCATTGGTATCAAGCTTGATGGCGTACCCCATCGCTTTCACCTGCTGGGCAAACGACAACAAGCCCGGATAGAGCGTGGCTTCGCCGCCCGAGAGGACGACACCGTCCAGCAACCCACGGCGGCGCTCCAGAAAGGCCAGCACCTTCCCGATCTCACCGCGCCCTTTGCCTCTGACAATCTGCGGATTGTGGCAATAGGCGCAGCGCATGTTACAGCCCGCCAACCAGACGATGCAGGCGGCCTTGCCCGGGTAATCCAGCATCGTGAAAGGCGTTACCGCATACACGGGCAGAACCCTCTGCCCTGTGTCCGCCGCAACGCCTTCCGGCTCAGCCGACCGAAGCATCACACACCAGAAAACAAGTCGGCAGCCTCGATCCGCTGTTCAAGAAAATGCTGACGCTCGCGGTGTTCGCCTTTCTTGCCGGTATTGAAGCTCTCAACCGGACGGAAATAGCCCATGACGCGCGTCCAGACATTGGTCTTGGTACCGCAATGTGGACATTCCGGCTGTTCGCCATTGAGATAGCCGTGCGTGTCGCAGGTCGAGAAGACCGGGGTGACCGTGATATAGGGCAGCTGGTAATTCTCGATAACCTTGCGGACAAAGCGCTTGCAGGCTTCGCTATCGGACAGCTTTTCGCTCATATAGAGATGCAGCACGGTGCCGCCGGTATATTTGCACTGCAGTTTGTTCTGCATATCCAGGGCCGCGAACGGATCATCCGTGCAACCAACAGGCAGTTGCGAGGAGTTGGTGTAATAAATATTCTCACCGAACCCGGCTTGCAGGATGTCAGGATAGTGCTTCTTGTCTTCCTTGGCGAAGCGATAGGTGGTGCCCTCCGCCGGGGTCGCTTCCAGATTATAGAGATTGCCCGTCTCTTCCTGATAGCCGCGAATGCGCTCCCGCATGTAATCAAGCAGCTCCAGACAAAGCGCCTGCCCGTCCGTGTCGGTCACATCGGCAGCGTCATGCGTGAAATTCCGCACCATTTCGTTCATGCCATTGACGCCGATGGTCGAGAAGTGGTTGCGCAGATGCGGCAGATAACGCTTCGTGTAGGGGTAGAGCCCGCGGTCAAACATGCGCTGTACAAAGGCGCGTTTCTTCTCTAGCGTGGAGTGGGCGATATCCATCAGGCGATCAAGTTCGCGCAACAGCCCGTTTTTGTCGCCTTGGAAA
>CAYOGS010000275.1:0-3082 GCA_964403435.1 uncultured Rhodospirillales bacterium
CCTAAAAGCAGAGTGATGAGACCTCCCAATGCCAGCATTGCGATAAGCAGCGGCATGTATATCCATGACATCGGCATGGGCAATCCCAATATTGGCAGCGCAATACATACCAAACCGAGCAGCAGAGACATTTGAGCGAGGTAGCTGCCGAACAATCTTGCCAAGTTGAGCAGCATCATGCTGCCCGGCCGTTGCATCAGTGTTGATATCTGTCCGGCAGCTATGCTGCGGCCAAAATCACGCCGCAGCCCTTGTGAGCTTACAGTCACGATTTCTGTCATCACGAAATACCATAACAGGCGATCTGACGTGATCTGGGGCATATTGAGACGTTCCAGCGGCATGATGGCGAATATTTTGTCGAATACGAGCAGCAACACTGAAAAAATGACGATCTTGCTCAACAGATCACTCCGGTCGAGCAGAATGACGCGCACCCCCAAGCAAAGGCTAGCCCAATAGGCTTTTATATTCCTATGGTCAGCCATGTCCGGCCTCTGCGTAGATGTGTTTGATAACGTCCTCTAGTGGTACATCGCCGACGGCTACATCATGAATCGTTAAGTTGTTTAGAGCCTGTCCGATGACCTGAGCGACCGGAGTAAGGGTCGGATCAATCTCGATAGACAGTTTGTGCGCTTCGCAGACGATTTTAACGGCTTGCGGCAAGTCCAACTGCGGCATTTCTTCTGCTGTCGTGAAGATCAACAGCTTTTGTCGCAAATAGTACTGCCGCATGGCCGCAAGCCCCATGTCGATTAGCTTCTCGCCATGATTGATCAGGATGACCCGGTCACAGATTTCCTCGATATCGGCAGTATCATGCGATGTCAGTATGATTGTGGTGCCGTTCTCTTCACTCAAGCGGCGCAAATGTTGACGCAATTCCGCCTTCGTCGTCACATCAAGGCCGATTGTTGGTTCGTCCA
Source organism: uncultured Rhodospirillales bacterium (assembly GCA_964403435.1). Lineage (GTDB taxonomy): Bacteria > Pseudomonadota > Alphaproteobacteria > UBA9219 > RFNS01 > JAGOHT01. Next base: position 930 of record CAYOGS010000275.1, read on the forward strand.
GAAACAGAATCTTGGGATTGTGCAGGAGACTGGCTGCGATCTCACAGCGCATCCTTTGCCCCAGTGACAAGCTCTTCACCGGCTGGTCGAGTAGGGAATCAAGCCGTAAAGCGACAATCAGCCGTGCCAGTTGTGACTGATAGTGTGCGTTATCCAAACCATAGATTTTTCCCAGCAAATCAAAGCTCTGCCGGACTGGCAAATGGTACCAAAGTTGAGAACGCTGCCCAAAAACCAGGCCTATCTCGTAGGCTAGTTTCTGCCAGTCCTGCCATGGCACAAACCCGGCGACAGAAGCATGGCCTCTGCTCGGATAGAGTATGCCCGACAGCATTTTAAGCGTGGTCGATTTACCGGCCCCATTCGGCCCGATGAAAGCAACACGTTCCCCCACCTCAATTTTGAAGCAGATATTTTTGACGGCAGGAATGCTGACCTGTTCCGTGCGGCGGAAAAAGCTCGGCTGTGCCAATTTCTTGCGAGCCAAAAACTCTTTACTTAACCCATCGACAATAATCATCAACAACCCCCGTCACCCTTCTGCGGCGGGAGCACTAATTCCATGAATATCAAAGAAAAGCTGCCCGCTCTATTTTGCGGGCTGCAAAAACCCGCGTGTCACACGACCCCATTCGCCAGATAATGTTCTAGCGTCGAGGTGGTGGCAAAGCGTGCTTGCATCGTGCTCATGAAATTACGCTATCCTATGCTAATGCCGCAATGCAACATAATAATTGGTTGCAACATACGAACGATCAGAATTGAAATGCTGCGATGGATATAGGTCATAATAAGTTACTCGTGCTTGTCGGCCCTAAGGGCAGCGGCAAGTCCCATCTTGGACGTATGTTTTACGCTGAATTTGGTATCCAATACATACAAATTGAAGCGATCTGGCAGGAGTTGAAAGCGCGCCGGTCTGATTTTCTATCCCCAGATTACATTCGCGAAGGTCGGGCTTTGACCATAGAAGCGCTTCGCGCCGCTCTCCAAAAGGGGGCTGTCTGTATTGAAGCGAGTGGTGTCGCCGATGATTGGGCTGAATACGTGGCCGCATTACGTCAGCTTGCCCCGGTTATCTTCGTTCGTGTAACTGCCTCGCTTGAAGCCTGTCGCATACGTGCCCGCGACCGAAATCAATCTTTACAAGTTCCCATTGATCAGGATTTGTTTGAAGCCATCAATCGGCAGTCTATTGATCTTCAGATGGACTGGGCCGCGACGCTAATCAATGAGCCATTCTTGAGTAAAGCTGAATTCGTGCAGCAAATGTTCCCAGTATTAGACTTTCATGATTGTTTGACTAATCAGCAATGATATCGGGATAAAACTGATTCCATTTTTATTTGATATGGGCCAATTCTACTAAATCACAGACTCTCATATTTCAGTAAGGCGTATTGCGTTGAGTTGACTGTCATTTGTCGTAATGAGGGATCAGCTTTTACACAAATACGTGCAGCGCATACCACACGCGCTCACCATTCACATTGTGCCACAGCGCCCGCAAATGCTTGGGCTGGGCGTTATAGAGCTCCTGGACGGAAGATATCCCCGCATCAAACAGGCGCCACTTCACGCGCTTGACGACGTCGGGAATTTCATCCCAAGGGCTGGCGAAAAGTGGTTCCGGCATGTCTCTCGGGTGCCAGATGGTCACGCCGTCCAGCTTGTTCACTTTGCAGGTTATTGGGGCCAGCATCCGGTTCGCGGCAAAGCCGATAGAACAGGTAATTTAACGTCCGAGATACTGGCGCAGCCATTCTTTAATTCGTTTGGCCAGCTCCGCCGACTACGTCGCTCTTATCTCAAGAGGGCTCCAAGCATTTTTCTTTCACCGCCCGGACGACTCAGTGGGGGATGATCAGATAGATTGCCGGTGCTCTCTCTACTCGGATCAATAAAATGATGCTCCGGCAATTTGCCACCGTAACGCTACCGAACTGCCCAATATAGCTCCAATCATTAAGGAAACTGACAGAGACGAGCTGCGATCGACGTTCAGCCTAAGCTTCTGGAAATGCTACCAATACGAGATGTCAAAATGCTTTTAGAATCGATGACTTTGCCCCTTTAAAGGATTGATGCCTATCCAGCCGAGCCGTAAACACACACTGATAAAACTTTAGGTGAAGCAGAATAGAGTGCTTTGG
>CAYOGS010000276.1:0-3081 GCA_964403435.1 uncultured Rhodospirillales bacterium
GCCAGTGATGCAAGCGCGTACCGTGCCGAGTGTCGGACAAGGGGAAGAAGGAAGTGAAGACACGGTGGGTAAGAGTGATCATGGCAGCGAAGGTGCCAATGACGTTGGCGGGCGTGCCGGCAAAGAACCTGACGAAAAAATGACAGCCGGTGAGACGTTGACACCGGAAAATAAAACAGAGAAGGCGGCGCATGAAGCAGCCGAGCAAGCACGGTTTGAGAAGGCTACTGAGGAGCTTAAGCAAGCTTTGCAGGACAATCCAGCATTGCAGGGTTTAAGCGACCAACTGCTGATTGACCAGACGCCCGATGGCCTGCGGATTCAGATCGTGGATAAGGAAAACTCCTCCATGTTTCCTTCTGGCAGCGCCATTTTGTATGAGAAGAGCCGACTGATGTTAGGTTTGGTAGGGCAGGTGCTAGCGCGGCTGCCGAATGAATTGAGTATCGCCGGGCATACGGACAGCGCGGCGTTCTCGGTCGGCTCGCGACGCGACAACTGGACGCTATCCACCGAACGGGCGAATGTGTGCCGCTTGGCGCTAGTGGGTGCAGGCGTCAAGGCCGAGAGGGTCGCGCGCGTCATCGGCATGGCCGACCGCGAACCTCTGGACACAAATCCCCAAGGGCCACGCAACCGCCGCATCTCCATCACCCTACTGCGCGAGGCCTTCGTGCCAGGGATTGAGGAGCAGCATACTCCAGCCCCGGTGATACAGCGCGAGCCAGGGCAACCGCTGCTCCCGAGCGTGCTGCCCGGTGGGCAGCCTTAGTTATCAATCCGACGGCCTTTATTTGTGTTCGACAGCGTGCTATGAGCGCGCCATGAGCGAGCAATTACAACCTGAATCCGAACGACAGAAATTGTGGCGCGAGTTCCGGGAGACAGCTTGGGATTTGACGCGCGATGTAGCCAGCCTGACGGTACGGGTGCCGAAGCAGTATTACGAGCATGTGCGGCAAGGGTTTGGCGGCAGTGAACCCCCGATTTCTCCGCTGCGTGCAGCCTTGGAAGTGGCCAAAATCGAGTTGGCAAAAAGTGCTGGCGGCATGGTGGCGTTTACTCATTCGCCTATCGCGGGCTTGGTCGGAATGGCGGCCTCCAATGTCGCCATGAATACGGTGGCCTCCAGGATTTTCTGGCTCAATAAGCATGAGCCAATGCTACCGCGCCATGCTGAACGGTTGCAGGCTAGGGCAGATGAGTATAACCAAGGCTGATTGCTGACAATCCCTTAACCTTTCCGGGTCATAATTAAGTAATGGCCAGGGAAGAGTTTGCGCCGGCGGCGCCACATTTCCAGCATGATATCCAACGCCTCAACCAGTGTGCGGAGCAGGCCGGTCTGTTCGCCACCGTCTGGCTTGGACGGATGATGCTGGATTGCTGGCTACCTGATCATGCTAAAGAAGCCTATATCGTCACACTGGCGCACAACTACCGGGCGCCGCATGATGTGCTGAGCAAGCAAATCAAGCGGCTGGCGCTTCGGCTCGACGAGCAATATTCCACGCCTGCGCGGCCCTTGCGCGTGCAGCAATGGGTGCAGGAGATCGTGACTTTGAACGAGCTGCCGCCGTTGCCAAATATCGCGGCGGAACGGCGCTGCATGCGCTTTCTGGCGCTGCGTGATTTGCAGGAGTTCATCGGCGCTTTCGCAGCAGACGCGCAGCAACGTCGCGCCTTACGCTCCTGGGTGCAGAACGCTTTGCGCCAGGCGATGTCGCAGAATCAACTGGAGAATGCTTGGAACAATAGCATCACTGTGTGGGATGATGCGCAGCCGCCGCGACCGCGCACCGTCGTGCGTGCCGCCCTACAACCCGGCCTGTGGCGGGAAGGTGGTTCGAGGACGCTTTGGCATTGAGTGCGCGGCACTTCTGATCAATCACAGAGGTTCATGTCTTTCAGTAAGCCAGGTGTCACAGTTTCGTCATCTGAGAACAGTAACGCTTGCAGCACTATCAATCTTCGTGCCACAGGCAAAGCTTCAGACTCACGCGCAGTGGACTCTCGACGTCGTTGCCTTAATGTTTCTAAGTTAAGCCTCTCACAGGCACCGAACTCATAGTCTGACCGTAAGAGATTGCGCAAAATCTGAAGCCATTTGCGACGATAAGCAAGGAATCACAGGTTTCGTTACGCGCCATTGAATGCAATATGCCACAAGCCACTTGCAGAGCAGGCGCCTCTGGGAGGAGGGCACCATGGCTTGTTCTCTATAGTTTGCTGTGCGGTAGGAACTGCGTTGCTTGCCGTAAAGTGGCGATTAGAGTTGGCACGCGCTGGGGTTCGGGAGTCGCAGTGTCCTGTAGTGCGGTGGTGACATAAGCCGAGACTTCGGCGTAGCCAGATTGCTGACGGTGACGCAAGAGCGCAGATTGCAAGCGTTCGGGTGGTTGCAGCAAATCGTTATGGCGGTTTTCAAGTGCAAAATCGCCATGGCCACGTTGACCATCCCGCAGTAAGGCCGGTGCGGGCCGAATGGCGTGATGCGTGGCCAGAGCATCATAGGCGGCGACGATATGCGCCGCGACTTCGCGGCCGGCGGCGGAGAAATGAGGCAGCGTGTGGCTTATCGGGTGCATGGCGTTTACGCGGGGACAGTGGCGGGCTGGTGCCGCTGAATGGAGGCAGCCAGACCAGCGATGACTGCGTTGGTACGCATGGCGCTCAATTCATGTTCGCCGGGGGAATTTTGCGCGGAGGTGACATAGCGTGCGACTTCACGATAGCCAGGTTGACTTTTTTCTTGTTCAAGGGCGGCCGACAAACGCTCGAAAGGTGAGGGATCGGAGGCAGGCGTCTCCGTGGTGCGCGTGATTAGGCGGAGATGCGGCGGTTTGGTTGCGGAAGGCGCTGCCATGGCGCGCAGCACGCGTCTTGCTACGGCCTGCGCGGCGGCAGAAAACTCCGTCTCAGGCATCACGAAACTCACGCTGCTCATGTCATACCCTTTACCGTCTACTATGCAGGAAGTTTACGTCCGAGCGGTGTGGCGCGTCTAGCCGAAACGGAACAATGGTTTCGTGATGATGTTGCAGCGAAATCAATATCTTATGGGCGTGAAGGGCCAAAGCT
>CAYOGS010000277.1:0-3076 GCA_964403435.1 uncultured Rhodospirillales bacterium
GCAGCATAAAGGACATGGGCAAGGTAATGAATGCGCTGAAGGAGCAATATGCCGGGCAGATGGATTTCGGCCAGGTCGGAGCGGCCATAAAGTCAAAGCTGAGCAGCGCCGCCTAAAGTAAACAAGCCACTATCTTGGTGCAGGTGATTTGTGATTACCCGGTTCTAAACGAGGATTGGATGGCGGAGGCACGATGTCGGATATTTTGGCATCTGGAACACCTAGCATATCTGCGTAACGGTTAACCTCGTGCCAGTTGGTTTTGCTTAGCCTATCACGCTCTTCCGCTGTCAAGGACGCGCCAATACGAACCTCGCCTGTGGCGCCAAGAGCATCTGGCAGCAAGTACACCGACGTGCCGACATGGCCATATTTGACTTTGCCATACCAAGCCTCGCCGGTCAGGTGCTTTGGGACGGCATCGTCGCCGGCCACCACGCGCCAGGCATCAACTCGTTGGCTGGCCGCCATTTGGGCGAAGGAATCGATAAAACGTTCATTGCCGAAAGCAAGGGCGCCAAAGGTAACTAGGCTGACCAAAGCCGGTTTGGTCGTGCCGGGATTCACCGCCTGCGCCAACATCCAATCGGCAGCTCCCGCCGTGGCCTGCGCGCCACCACGGGAAAATCCCGTGAACCCCAACGTTACAGCCTGGTCACCCGCCATAGCGGCAAATGCGTTCACACGCGCCGCGACCTGGCTTTTCAGCGTACGCTCCTGCCCGTCCTTGAAGAATTGCGCTTCTGCTACGCCGGAATGCACCTCGCCGCCCAAGGCGTGTGGTATCTCCCAGAATTTCAGACCGCCGAGCATGTCGGCCAACTCGTCCGTTGCGTCATATGCCACGGTGATATGCTGACGCTTCCGGTCAAAAGCGACGACCGCCGTTGAATTCTGGTGACGCAGAACGGAAATATCCGTCGTTTCCGGCAAGCGCGCCCGCAACAGCGCGGTGGCAGATTCGGGCGCGTGCCCAGCCTTCAAAGCCCGTTCATAAACAATCGGCAACATGGCCATACGGAAATTGTCTTGTATCTCCGCACTGTCGAATGGGCGATTGTTGAGGACGCTGAGTGAAACCGAACGCACGGAAGATGTTTGGGTATCGTCGCGCCTGACGGCACAACCACTCAGGTTGGTGGCCAGCGTCGCGGCAGAGAAGAAGGCCGCTGCATGGCGCATCGCCCGATTGATGTCTTTATCGTCATCTGCCATAGTGCTATCCTAATAAAAAATTTCCGTAAAATCAGCAAGTAAAGCGCCATCTGGTCGCATGAACCCCGAATTTTCCCAAATAATCCAGCACAACGCACTCCAGGCTTGGCTATTCATACCCGGCGCTGTGCTGTTGGGTGCTTTGCACGGGCTCGAGCCTGGCCACTCCAAAAGTGTGATGGCAGCCTTCATCGTGGCGATTCGCGGCACGCCGCGCCAGGCACTTTTGCTGGGGGTGGCAGCGGCCATTTCGCATACGGCTATCGTCTGGCTTATCGTCATTGTCGGGTTAATTTTTGGTCGGCGCTGGATAGCTGGCTCCGAGCCCTATCTTCACCTTCTTGCGGCTTTGCTGATGATCGGTCTCGCTCTCTCGCTGATTTTGCGTCGCGGGCGGCAGCAGGCTTACCAGACGAACCATAACCACCACGATCACGGCGCACATGCTGATGACCACAATCATCACCATCATCCCCACTCACTTGATGAAAAAAATGAGCCGCAGCTTACGCATGAACAGCATGGTGACGAGGATGCGCATGCTCAATCCCACGCCAAGCAAATGCAATCACTGCTGGCGCACAATGATGGGCAAGTTACGACTTGGCAAATTATCACCTTCGGCTTAACCGGTGGTTTGCTGCCTTGCCCGGCGGCGATAACTGTGTTGCTGCTCTGCTTGCAGTTCGAACAGATCAGCCTAGGTATTGCTCTAGTTTTGGCTTTCAGCGTCGGTCTGGCCATCACCCTCGTCGGAGTCGGCGTTGTGGCGGCGCTCGGTACGCGTCATGTTGGCCGGCGGTGGCCTGGCTTTACGAGCCTCACGGCAAAAGCACCGTATTTCTCTGGTATTTTGATCTTGGCCATTGGTCTTTATAGTGCTTGGCGCAGTTTGGAACAGATCGCCACGTTGTGAGAATGATCTGCGCTAACGCTTTGGCACCAGCCTAGCCAAAGTTTGGGCTGCATATTCTGGGTCAATGCCAATAATTTTCAGTGTTTTTTGCGCGCTTGTGGCGCCTTGTGTAACACTCACTGCAGAGACGGCTATACCCAGCATATCTGCAACCAAACTGCAGACTGCGGCATTGGCCTTACCCCGCTCCGGCAGCGCGCTGACACTCAGCACGAGCATCATCTTGCCCGTAGCATCCGTGTGGATGTACTGGAGACGGCTTGCCGTCTTCGGGCGCACCTTCACGTACAATAAGATACCATTCTGGTATGGCCGCAAAAACGTCACACTCATAGCAAAAACCTCTAACTCCTTGTCAGAACTTAAAACAATAAACGTGACAAACACCGCGCGGCGGCGCAACATTGATGCGTCTAATCTCTATACACGGTGATGCCAGCGGCTGCGCTGCAGCTTTGTGTTCACCCATTCAAAAAAGAGGTTCCGTGATGTCAAAGCCCGCCGTCAATCCTTTCATGGAAAGTGAATTCACCAAATATTTTGACGTGTCAAAAGTGATGGAAATGCCGAAGGCTTTCCAGGACATGAAGATGCCCAACGGTTTCGGCATGGAAAATATGCTGGAGGCCCAGCGCAAAAATTTGCAGGCTTGTGTCGCAGCGACGCAGATGGCGATGGAGGGCATGCAGCAGATGATGCGCCGCCAAAGCGAGAGCATGCGTCAGTCCATGAAAGAATGCAGCGGCATGATGAACGAAATTATGTCGGCTGGCACGCCAGAAGAAAAGTTCATGCGCCAAGCAGAAATGACGAAGTCAATGGTGGATCGCGCCATGATTTGTTGTAAGGAAATAGGCGAAATGTCCACTCAATCACAGTATGATAGTATGCAGGTGATGAGTAAGCGTATGAGTGAGTGGGTAGACGAGATGCGCAGTATGTGTT
>CAYOGS010000278.1:0-3075 GCA_964403435.1 uncultured Rhodospirillales bacterium
GCCTGATCCAGTTTGAGGTCGGCAAAGCGGTCGGCGAGATTTTCCTGTTTAGCCAGTTCCTGCGCGAATTCGTCGCTAGCTTCTTCTGAAAGCGAATATGCTGAGAATCCCCGCGTATCACTACTTTTTGTGCTGTCCGCGTGAATGGAGATAAAAAAATCAGCGTGCACCTGTTGCGCCTTCTCCACCCTTTCGGCCAGTGGTAAAAAAATGTCGGCATCTCGAGTGAGTTGCGGCGTAAGCTTACGCTTCCCAGCCAAGCTTTCTGCCATCCGCCGGGCAATATCAAGCGTGACGTCCTTCTCGTTCAGTCCGCGCTGACCAACTGCGCCCGGGTCTTTGCCGCCGTGTCCGGCATCAATCATCACCAGCTTCAATCCTGATGGCGCTGCCTTATCGTCCGATTCGGCTGTCTGTTTGAGGGCAACACGCCCCATGGATTTTGCCGTCTTGTCGGCAGCCAGAAGCGGCCAGGGTAGTAGGACGGAAAGTCCAACACCACCACAAATGATACTCCGTCGTAAGAAAACGCGGCGACTCAACGACACACAACGCTCCTGGGACCAAAAACGAATCAATGTCTAAATTCTGTTCTATAAGCTATATCAGCCTCCAAATAAAAAATGGCAACTATGCGTCAAAGCTTTCTTTCCCTGATGGCGTTTTTTGTCCTGATGACTGCGACGGTCACTGGGGACGCTGCTACCTGCGCGCCTCAGGCGGTCACCGTTACCGTCACTCCATTGATCGGCGGCAGCAGCATCAATAACGAGCACCAACAGGCTAGTATGCAGCAGCTCTCCGGCATCGGCGATGGCATGCTTCACGGCACGGTTCCACTGGCGCTCGGACTGACCTTGACCCGCGTTATCAACACCACGCGCATCAGCGCGTATCTGCAGAACGATTTTATTGGCAACGGCGCTTGTGGTTCACTCGCGGCGCTCGATGTCGAGTTCGGTTTCGAGCCGCACACCATCTATATACCAGCCGAGTTTGCCCCGCAAAGCTGCGCCTATAACGCCATCTACGCGCATGAAGCGCGGCATGTGGCCACGGATAGGGCCGTATTGGAAGACCATTTGCCCATACTGCAGGCTCATATCAAGCAAGCGGTGGCGACGATCGCACCTGTTTATGGCGTGGACTCAGCCGCTGTCCAGGCAACCCTAAAAGCCCAGATCGAACAGATCATGGAGGCTGAGATGCAGTCTTTCAGCCGTGGGCGCGAACGCGCACAAGCGCGGGTGGACAGCGCGGAGGAATACGCCATGGTCAGCCAAAGTTGCGGCGGCATAATCCGGCAAATTATCAGGCGCTAAACTCCCCTTCCGACTTTGCCTGACAGAAGAAATCCGCTAAAAGAAGCCAAAATCAGGGGAAGCTAACCATGAAGAAAATCCTGCACATCTCCGATAATTTCGGCGGAGGTTTGGTAACCGCTTTGCACGGCTATGTGGAGAATACACCGCAGCACCAACACTATTTATTGGCGGCCAAACGCGCCGGATATCATGACGCAATGGAATGGGCTAAACGCTTCGCTGGTCAATACCAGCTACCCAGTTCTGCGCTTAAAGCTCCGGGCGTCATTCGCCAAATCGTAAAGGAAATTCAGCCAGACTGGGTGCATCTGCATTCGTCGTTCGCGGGCGGATATGGCCGCCTGGCACTGCTGCCGCGTCGCCAAGTTATCTATACGCCTCATTGCTACGCGTTTGAGCGACACGATATCAGCGCGCCGGTGCGCCTCGCTTATCGGATTGTTGAGGAATTGCTGGCGCTGGGTAATGCAACCGTTGCCGCCGTCAGCCCGCGCGAGGGAGAGTTGGCGCGCCGCCTGCTCGTCTCTCAGCGTGTTGTGATGCTGCCGAATGTACCGGTAGTCCCAGAGGCCGCCTTTGCCGCGCGGCGCACCTACCAACGAGGCGACCGCTTGCGCGTGACGATGGTAGGCAGGCTTACGCCGCAAAAAGACCCGGATTTCTTCATTCGTGTGGTCAAACTGACCAAAGCCCAGTCTTTGCCGATAGACTTTATCTGGCTGGGCGGCGGCGATGACAACTGGGCGAAACAACTGACCGATCTAGGCGTGACAGTGACCGGCTGGATCAGCCACAGCGAGATTCTAGAACGTTTGGCGCAATGCGACGTTTATTTACATACTGCTCTGTGGGAATCCGGTCCGCTGTCTGTGCTAGAAGCGGCTCAACTCGGTTTGCTACTGGTCTGCCGCGGCATTCCACCGATTGATACGTTGCCGGTGCGGCCGAATTTTCAAACGGAGGCGGAAGGCGCGACGATGCTGGCCGCGATTGCCGGCGGCACTATTCCGGCTGGCCTGACAGACATTAATGCTGTCCTCAACGACCGTTACAGCGTGACGGCACAACAAGCGGCGCTCAAAGAACTTTACGGCGACTAAACCGCAGGGGTGGCTTCTTCTCCGTCAACCTGATGAGCAATACGCTCGCGGCGCTTTTGCCATAGCAACCAGCCTTGCAGTCCCGTTAGCGCCAAAGCTGTTATCACTTGCGCGATGCCCGCCCCAGCCAAACCCCAGAGCCAGACACATGCAATATTGCTCAAGCTGGCCACCAGCAGGTTGCAGAAGTAAGATAAGCTAAGAGCTTTATCCTGATGGCGAGCGTAAAGTGCGTAATTGCTGACATCAGCCTGGAATTTGATCCAGAAAGCGAACAGCATCAGATAAAATAAATTCATATGCTCAAGCGCCAGGGGCTTGTCCACGAAACGTACGATCGGCAACAAAGCAAACCCCGCCATCAGGCACGCGGCACCACCGCCCAGCGCCATGCGCCAAGAAAGGGTTTTAAACCGCCGCCAGAAGCCCGCCTCATCGCATTTTTTATAATCGGCAATCAGTTTGGGATACTCAGTCACCAGCACGCCGGTCTGCATCAACACCTGCACGGCATAGGCGAAAGACCAGAACATGACGAACACACCCGCCAGTTCCAAGTTGGTCAGCCAAGTGATAACATAACGATCGACATACATGCTGCCATTCATGGTGAGGATGGCAATGAACATGGGCATGCCCCGTCGCAGGGC
>CAYOGS010000279.1:0-3069 GCA_964403435.1 uncultured Rhodospirillales bacterium
ATGCAGCCGCATTTCTTGGTGATGAACTTAAGGTAAACAGGCGTAAGCAAACTTATTTATGGAATAAAAAAGGCGATGAAGCACTAGAGCCAGTGACTCGGCTTTGGAAATTGTCAGTTCGCCCACTGCTTAAAGAATATCTTGCTGGGCTTGATTCCAATGCCTGCGAGAGTGAATTAAAGCGATTGGAAAGTACCTTCTTTGAATCCGTGGCAACAAAGTGAATTTGTTGGCACAAGACTGCTCGCCCTTTTGTCCTCAGCCAAAAGGTGCTGAGGTAGACTGGCTACGTCGGCTGGCAACTCAAATTGACGCTGGAGAATTTGTTGTTTCCATTTCTGATTTGCGCGACGAAGATGAGCCAATCATTTACTGTGATTGGCGCGGTACTTGGTGGGCTGGCCGTTATGTCGGCTCTATTTCCTTCGAAGGATCGCGCCTAACAATCCAACCGAGACTAGGCTTTAACGCTCTTAAGAACTGGCTATTTGAAGCCACGTCAGTTGCGCTGGTAGAATCACCAGGCACTCTTAGAGATGATGAATCTTTTATTGTTCAGCTACTAGCTTCTGTTTGGGCGCAGGGGTTCATACAAGCTGCACGGCATGGATTGCCGAAACTTCGACAAGATGTTCGAACCACCTCACCTTCTGTCAGAGGAAGAATTGATATAAAATCATCCCTGCTGTCGATTGCTACAAAAGAAAATAATCTCGTTTCCATTCGCTCCGAACGTTCTCTGGATCATGCCGTCTCAGATGTAATTGTTGCCGCTTATAATGTTCTCCAAAAATCGCTTGGGATACCTCGTGAAACTTGGCTACCCCCACGCTTGCAAGAACTGTTGCCCAATTTAATAGCTGTAACAGGAACACGACCGAAACCCCCATCAAAAATTGATCTTGAACGTGTGCGTTACACGCCGATTACAATTGGATTTAAACAAATTGCTGAATTATCACGTCAAATTGCCAATCGTCGTGGCCTTACCTCTCAGCTCGAAGCAGACGGTAAAACTAAAGGTGTTTTGTTGGATATTGCAGAGCTATGGGAGTTATACGTTGTTGGCTTATTAAGACAGGCCGCGACTGCCTTTAACGTCAAACACGGCACCAGAGAAGTTGACAATACGAAGAAATTGTTGCGCAGCGATATTGACGATTCAGGCATGGGAATGCTTATCCCTGATGTGATCCTATCAATAAATAGAGATGCGCGGGTTATTGTTGATGCAAAATACAAACGGCTGCATCCAACACAAAGTTTTCCAAATGGCGTACAACGAGAAGACTTGTACCAAATTGCTGCCTATCTCGGACGTTTTGGATCAGATAAATATCAACAAAGATGGGGTATCCTTGCATACCCATGCGACCCTTCTCACCCAGAAACTCCTCGCGCCGAAGACCTTAGTCCGTGGACACTGGATGCGAACAAGAAAGTATTATTTATAACCCTGCCGCATATCCCTTTTGAGGCAATTGAGAAGATAAAAAAACTGCTCCTAACTTTTCAACATTGTGATAACCACGCAGTCAATTTTGTATACAAACAACATGGATGAAATCGTTTTAGTTACGGTTCAAAATCCACGAAAATTCCAAACTGAGCCAAGATGTCGTAGCGGTTGTTTGCCCATGCCCAGGCGATTAGTTCCGCCTTCTCCCATTCTGGCCGCCGGAAGGGCGTTTTCTCGGAATCTGGAATGTTTTGATCCGTCTTGCCGTTCTTTTGCGCTACTGGCCTGGCGACGGGTTGGGGCATTGATTTGGATGGAACAGCATAACCGGGTGTTAGGCGCGGCGGTCTTATCGGTTTGAAGCCGTTTGCCTGTACCGGGCGGTTCAGCTTTTGTTGCCGATAGCCGCCCTTGGACAATCTGGCGGTTCTCATGGGGACGACCTTAGTTTTGTGCATACGCCGAGATGTTGGCCGTTTGAGGCCAAGTTCTTTTTCCATTTCTCTTGCGGCCTGTTTCGACTTCTTCCAATGCTCGCCGGATTTGACGACTTTACCGGTGGCCAGACTGACCCGGCTCCACATGACATGGAAGTGCTGCCGCCCGTCCTTAACATGTTCGACAATGACGCGCTGATGGTCGCCGGGCTTGTAGCCATATTTCTGCTCGCAGCGTTCGACGATCTTCAGCACTTGTTCGTCCGTCAGGCGTTCGTCCTTCATGGGATTGATACTGATATGGTGCAGCGGCTTCTTGGCTTTTGAATTGCTGGCGACTTCCCACATGTTTTTGAAAGCTTCGTCCAGAGTCTTGACGTCCGGGTCGCTGATTTCGACCGTGCGGATTTTCTCGTTTTCGCCCTGGGCTTTCAGATAAGCGGCTGCACTCCGGTAGCCGCCCCGGATGTTGCTTTTGATGATCATGACGGCCTCCCGGCCAGGGCGGCTCTGACAATGGCTAATGTTTCCAGCACAGCGGTCTGGATACTGCGGAGGGGTTGCTGGCTCAGAATGGCTTGGGGCGATGCGCCACTATTCAGCTGCCGGGCGATTTGATTGATATTGCGCCCGAGGGCGGTCAATTCCCGGTTGGAGGCCAGCAGGGTCAGGCGTAGTTCCTGGTGGACGGGTACTTTGTAATCCGAGCCAAGGGCTGAAGCCCGGATATAGCTATTAACAGTGCAACCGGCATTCCGTGCTTTACGTTTGACCACCTCCAACTCAGCTTGGGAAAACCTGACGCCAAGCGGGTGCAACCTTTTCCCCTGCTTCGGCGCAGCCGAGGCTCGACCTCGTGGTGCAACACCGAGGTCAACTTGCGCAGAGCTTTTCAATAACTCTTTGTTCTCTTCCTTTTTGGTTGCACCACTGTCTTTGGTCGCACCAGGACGACAAACGGCATCGGCAACAACCCGGAACTGGCTGTGGAGTAACCGGCCTGGGGGTGGCTTGTTTTCTTCGTTCATAGGCCACTCCTCACTTCCACTGACGGCGAGTGACTTCGATCCGGGCGGCAATCCAGCCGTCGATGTCACTTTCCAGCCAGCCTACGGCACGCGCCCCCAGGCTGATCGGCTTCGGGAACGAACCTTTGGTCATGTGCTGATAAAT
>CAYOGS010000280.1:0-3068 GCA_964403435.1 uncultured Rhodospirillales bacterium
CGGCATAGCCATCGCCGGTGATCCGTAGCGAGGTGCCGGTACCGTTCAAGGAGTTGACGCGCACCACGACTACCGCCTTTGCATTGTTGATATGCGGCACGGAAACGCTGCCCACGGCAAAGATGCGGCTACGGTTGATAGCACGGGCGAGCTTGCGACGTGTCACTTCGCGCTTCAGAGCCTCAAAGGCGGGGCGAAAGCCGGCACGGCGTAAGATGGTCTTGGCTTTGTGAAAAGCAGGCAGGTAAAGTCCTTCAGACATAGCTATACTCATCAGTAAATTTTCTGCAGTCTCTCTGACACAAAACTACGGAAAGCAAAAGGGTTACCTTGCCGCAACCTTACCGCTCGCGGCAGTTTTGCTTGCCCCAGCGATTAAACCCACCTATTTTAACCTTATGCAGCTTGACGAGACACAGAACCAGGAAACGGCGGATGATGAAGTCATCGCCATTTACAACGCAGCGGATTTCGCCGGTATGCGCGCCGCCGGGCAACTGGCCGCAGCCACTCTGGACTTTATCACGCCGTATGTGCTGCCGGGTGTTCGCACAATCGAGCTGAACGAGCAAATCGAGCAATTCATCCGCAGCCATGGCGCCGTGCCCGCCACCATCGGGTATCGTGGTTATCAGCATGCCAGTTGTATCTCGCCTAACCATGTGGTGTGTCACGGCATTCCGGGAGAAAAGGCGCTAGCAGCGGGCGACATCGTCAACATTGACGTAACAGTAATTCTAGACGGTTGGTTCGGCGATACCAGCCGCATGTATTTTGCCGGCGATAAAGTCAGCCTGCGTGCTGCACGCCTATGCGATGTTACCTATGAAGCCATGATGCGCGGTATCGCGGCCGTGCGCCCCGGTGCCACTTTAGGCGATATCGGCCACGCCATTCAAAGTTTCGTGGAAGCGCATCGGTTCTCAGTGGTACGTGATTTTTGCGGTCATGGTGTCGGCCAGCGTTTCCATATGCCACCTTCCGTGCTGCATTATGGTCGCCCCGGCACGGGTGCGGTACTGAAGCCCGGCATGATCTTTACCATTGAGCCGATGGTGAATGCCGGCGGTTATGGCGTAAAAGTGCTGAATGACGGCTGGACAGCAGTGACGAAGGATAAATCTCTCTCGGCCCAGTTTGAGCATAGCGTCGGCGTTACCGAAAGCGGTGTGGAGATTTTCACCCTCTCGCCCAAGGGCTATACCCAACCACCCTATCCGCTGGCTTGACCGCCAACCGTACGAAGATCACCCCCTCAAGGAAGTAGGGACCCATTTACGACATTGATCAGGCCAGCGAGAGCGATTGGCCATGGCCTGTCCACCAAGGGCCGTTGGCCTTGCAGGGTGATGAGCAGATGGTCAGCAGGCCTTGCCACAGGACGACGTCAAGCCGCTGGCGAACAAGCTACGGCATGCCCAAATGCCTCAGCGCGCTTTGCCAGACGGTTGAAATCATGGTGCATGACCATTAGATAATCGGCCGCTGTATGGTCACCTGCATTAAGAATCACGGAATGCTATGGGATCTTGCGTCACGCAGCCAACAGTCGGCAGAAACGCCACAGATTCCGGCCTTATACATTAACCATGACAAAAGACCGCTTGATTAAACGGGAAAAATCGCCAATCATGGCCGGAATTTCAAGTCGGTCGCCTGTGGCCGGCGGGATTGCAAAATTGCTGCTAGGGAGCTTTTGATGACGCGTATTGCCTCGCTTTTTGCCGTTGTGGTGCTGCTGGCAGCCTGCGAATCTCCCACTGTCGCGCAATTCTGGCGCCCGATCGCGGAACCGAACATCACTATGACATTAGAAGACGCGCAGTTGAAGCTAGAGTATGACCTCTCGCAGTGCCATTGCGGCATCTTCCCCAAAACTGTACCGCAATCCGTCATGGCCAATATTGACCGTGACCGCCAACGCTTGAACCAGACTGCCGTGACGACCGAGGAAGTTGAAGGCCAGTGCCTGGCCCAACCGTCCCTGGTGGTTGGTGAGTGCATGCGTTCACGCGGCTGGGAAGTGACCAATTGCTCTGGCCGCATGCCGGTCGCGGGTGGCGGCGCCGTCTGCGCGGGTTACGCGCCGAATGGTGCTTTCCAATAACCTTGCAGAACGTTTTATGTTCACATGTGTTCACGGAAAGTGTTTGCAAACACTGAAGTGAGAGCCGATAGACGCGGTTGGGTAAATTTACCCAACCGCGATCGGGTCTGAAAGTCTTGGAAGCATGATTTCACGCTATAGCCGCGCCGAGATGGCGCGTATCTGGGATGCTGAGAACCGTTTCCGAATCTGGTTCGAGATCGAAGCCCATGCCTGCGACGCAATGGCGAAGCTGGGACAAATTCCTGCAGCCGCTGCCAAGAACATCCGCACCAATGGGCGCTGGGACAGCGCCAAAATTGACGAGATCGAGAAAGTCACGCGCCATGACGTGCTGGCTTTTCTGACCAACCTGGCCGAATCCATCGGTGATGATGCACGGTTCGTCCACCAAGGTATGACTTCCAGTGATGTGCTGGACACTTGCCTTGCCGTACAACTCACACAAGCCACCGATATCCTAATCGCGGATCTTGACGAAGTCCTTGCGGCACTCCGGCTGCGGGTGGAAATGCATTTGGACACGGTATGCATCGGCCGCAGCCACGGGATTCATGCGGAGCCGACAAGTTTCGGACTCAAACTGGCAGGTCATTATGCGGCCTTTAAGCGCGGGCGCGCACGGTTACAGCAAGCGCGGGCCGAAATTGCCACCTGCGCCATTTCCGGGCCCGTCGGCACCTTTGCCACAATTGATCCGCACATCGAAGCGCATGTGGCTGAACAGCTTGGGCTGGCCGTGGAGCCTGTTTCCACGCAAGTCATTCCCCGCGACCGCCACGCAATGTATTTCGCTACGCTGGGTGTGATTGCTGGTAGCATTGAGAATCTGGCGATTGAAATCCGCCATCTGCAGCGCAGCGAAGTGCGGGAAGCGGAAGAAGCCTTCGCCAAGGGCCAAAAAGGCTCCAGCGCCATGCCGCACAAGCGTAACCCGGTGCTATCAGAAAATCTTACTGGT
>CAYOGS010000281.1:0-3059 GCA_964403435.1 uncultured Rhodospirillales bacterium
GATGGGATTATCATAAGAATAAAGAAAAATCTGGCTTACGTTCACGAAGATAAATTACACTGGGACTACAATGAAAAAATAAAACAAACAACCACATGGGCTCATGAAGATAGGTGGGATGGTAAAGAGTTGATGGGGCGCGATGATGCAGAAGAAAAAGTTCTAGAAGAATGGAGAAAGCTACCAGACCAGCAGAAAGCTTGGCGTCATTTAACGGGAAAAATTCACTATGAGAAAATTTTAGACATTGACGAACTGGGCGATGACTTTTTCGAAGGTCCCATCATATACACAAGTGAATGGCACCCAATAAAGGGGCCGTTTGATGGACTTTGGATAAATGTAAAAACCTTAAGTAATGAGTATGTAGATCCTCAGGAAGATAAACTCATTGATTTTTTTAAGAAGTAACCACTATTAAGTGAGATACCATGCTTGGAAGACAAGCTCATTCTTTTCAAGTTGGCTTGCTAAATCTTTGATTCCTGTTCCTTAATGACACGTGGAGCGGCTCTAATGAGTTTGTATCAAAGCGGACCCCTGCTCCTGGCCTAACGGCTAGGCGCGGATATTCTCTTGGTATTGATCGCCGCCACGGCTGCCCTTAGACTGAACCGATGAACGTGTATCGTAATCTGGTCAGTTTGCGAGGTTTGTCGTCATATAATTTTGCTAGGGACTACCGCCGATCACAGGGATAACATTTTCTATCAATGGGTTATGCGATATCGACAGGCGAAGTTAGACCGCAACGCCTAAGTTACATCTCCAGCCCGTGCGATATATATTTAGTTGGACGTCATGAATCTCATTTTAAATACATTGTTACGCGTCTTCGCAATTTGCATTGCCCTCGTCCTTCCGGTCGCGGGATGCGGTTTTGTGCACGACGAAATGATCACCGGGCCTTATCGCTTGGTTGCGATCGACAATTCCGAACAAATGAGCGTCTGCTACACATTGAAGAAATGTGACTGCATTGGTCGAATTTCGGAAACCGTATTCTCTGTTGGCTGGAATGACCGATTCATTGTCGCCAAGCAACATCCATCAAACAATAGGTCTATCACAAACTACTTCATTCTTGAGATGGCGCGAGATAGCCAACTAGCTGACCCAAGTGCGAGTGTCACAGGACCGTTGTCTGCCGCCGCATTCGAAAAAAAGGTGGCCTCGCTGGGGCTGCCATCGTTTACTAAAACCATCGGGGCATTAAAATGACATGCCGCCCAACCGATCATTCGAGCCGACCTGCGAGAACAGCCACGCAGGCCGTTCAATTTCTAGGTTAGGCATCGCCGTGGGCAATCGCGCCAGGCATCCGCATCCGGAAGTATATTGTGATCTAAACGCTCGGATGACAGATAACGGGTATTCCTTAGAGCGCAGAGGCTCAGTGGACGACCTAGGAAAACTCGGTCTTACGTTGGAGAAAGCAGTCGGCAAGCGATTCACTTTCTATATGGATGACGGAAACGACAAGGGTGAACCCGACGACGTCATGTTTAATGGCATCGTCCTAAAGCACGAGCAGTGGGGGTATATCGCTGTTGCGGATAGTGAAATCTACTGGAGGTCTGAGCTTGGAGATGCCTAACCAAGCTTTGTTATCCGACGCTTACGCATCAGACCTGTAAAAACTGCGACGCTAAGCGGCCACTCCTACGCTCGGACAACGCACGCTTCCTCACCATCAGGTTCGTGGGCGAATATTACCCCCCCTACCCTGCCCGGATCAAGCCTGGTAGGTTTTGTTGTAGAGATCAATCGCTTCGCGCAGCACGTCTACCAGGCCTAGGCCCTTCTTCGCAGCCAGCAACCGCAAGCGATGGCGAAATTGCTTGGGCACCTTGAAGCCCAGTTTAGTTCTGTTAGAAGTCTTTTACTGAACCAGTGAAAATGAGATAATTCCTATAAACTGAGGTGGCTCATTGACGGGGAGCAGGTCAGTGCTGCAGGAATTATTGAAGGAAGGTAGCCCATCATGGCTATTTGGCAGTATCGCTTAGAACTTGTTCCAGGACAGGCGCTGTTCGCTGCTTATGGCGTTCAACCTATTACCGTTCCTGAAGAAATGTGCGATGGCCACTCGTGGTGGCGAGGCGTTGCGCATCCATTAGGTCTCGAAGAAATGATTTCCAACATTTTGCCGCAGGCTGTCTCGTGGTCTGACGAAATGAAAATGTGGGGTGACAAAAAGACAAACGATGCAACCATTGGTTATAGCGACAGCGGCAAGACAGCAGTTGACTTCGTTGAATTTAGAATTGATGCGTTCCGCGTGTTAACTCCCTATGTAATGAAGCTGTGCAATCTTGCAAAATTCTTCGATTGTGTGTTTGTAAATAGCAATCGTCTTGTTTTGGAGCCCAATGATTCCAGCGTCTTATCCGACATTGATCATTCGAAGGCTAATAGGTTTGTAAAAGACCCAATTTCAACTCTTCAGAGTTTGACGACAGATTCCGGTAAGGTCTTGGATTTCGAAAAAAATGATGAATAGTAGCCACTGGTTTGGCGGAGCACATCGCAGTCGAAGCCGGCACGGCGGTCTTTAACTTTTCATCGGCAGGCCGGTCGCATGGAGTCGGAACGGCCGATTGTGATGATGCTGTACGCACAAGCTCTGCACGTAGTGTAAAGAACCACTTGCCAGAAAGATGTGGTGGTGAACCTGAATGGAACGGATACTGTCCATCAGATTGGCAAATTAAGATAACTGTCTACTTGATCTGTAATGCATGGACGAAGCAAACTCGTCCAATAACCCTTGATATACTTATGCAGCAGTAGAGTTTGGAGGTAATTCTGTGGCTGTTATAATAGTTCTAATGCTCATAGCGGTGACAGTCTCCGATATGCTCAGCTTGAGCAGACCCCGGCCGTTATGGGTTGCCTCCAGTGGAATTCTCTATGTACTAATAGGCTTAGCGCTACTGAGATGGAGTGACGATAGCGTTGCATCAAACATATTGCCGTGCCTAATCGTTCTTTTCGGCATCGGAGCATTACTGAGGGCACTCAAGGAGAAGAATAAAACCACGCCGGAACCTGCGCTG
>CAYOGS010000282.1:0-3053 GCA_964403435.1 uncultured Rhodospirillales bacterium
TGCACCGGTTGGGCATCCAGGCGTTCGAGCCGGTGCTCGTGGAAGGCAAGGCCATCCAACTGCATCCGCTGGTATGCACTGCGTTCAATGCTGACTTCGATGGCGACCAAATGGCGGTGCACGTTCCGCTGTCTCTGGAAGCGCAACTTGAAGCGCGTGTACTGATGATGTCGACCAACAATATCCTTTCGCCCGCCAACGGTAAGCCAATTATCGTACCGTCTCAGGATATTGTGCTGGGGTTGTATTACATTTCGCTGATGCGTAACGGCGATATCGGAGAAGGCAAGGTCTTCGCTGATATCGGCGAAATCCAACAGGCGCTGGAAGCCAAAGTCATCACGCTGCACAGTAAGATTGTGGCGCGATACCACGGCGTGGACGCCGAAGGACATGCAACGATATCGCGCATTGAAACCACGGCCGGACGCATGTTGCTGTCCGAAATCCTGCCACGTCACCCCAAGTTGCCGTTTGATATCATCAATCGTGTGTTGACTAAGAAAGACATCACCAACGTCATTGACACAGTTTACCGCCATTGCGGCCAAAAAGAGACTGTGATTTTCGCCGACCGGCTGATGGGACTAGGCTTCCGCCACGCCTGTCGTGCTGGCATCTCCTTCGGCAAGGACGATATGGTCATTCCCGAAGCCAAGGGAAAATTCATCAAGCAAGCCCAAAACCAAGTCAAGGAGTATGAGCAACAATACCAGGACGGCCTGATCACTAAAGGCGAAAAATATAACAAGGTGGTCGACGTCTGGTCTTCTTGTACCGAAAGCGTCGCCGACGCGATGATGAAGGGTATCACGGATCCTGGTCACGGCCAGATCAATAGCGTGTTCATGATGGCGCATTCCGGCGCGCGTGGCTCTGCGGCGCAAATTAAGCAGCTAGCGGGTATGCGCGGCCTGATGGCCAAGCCATCGGGCGAGATCATCGAAACACCGATCATCTCCAACTTCAAGGAAGGACTGACGGTTCTCGAATACTTCAACTCCACGCACGGCGCCCGTAAGGGACTGGCCGACACTGCTCTAAAGACTGCGAACTCCGGTTACCTAACCCGCCGCCTGGTGGACGTGGCCCAAGACGCGATCATTTTCGAGGTGGATTGTGGCACGACCGACGGACTTAAGGTGCGCGCTGTCATTGAAGGCGGCGAGGTCATAGCGCCGTTGAGTGAGCGCATTCTCGGGCGCACAGCGGCCAAGGATATCGTCAACCAGCAGGGGCAGGTTATCGTCTATGCCGGCGAGATGATTGAAGAGCCGCATGTTGATATGATTGACCGCTCCGGCGTTGATATGGTCAATATTCGCTCGGTTTTGACCTGCAAGGCGCAAGCTGGAGTATGCGCGAAATGCTATGGGCGTGACCTGGCGCGCGGCACACCTGTCAATGTCGGCGAAGCAGTTGGTGTCATGGCGGCACAATCGATTGGCGAGCCTGGCACGCAGCTGACCATGCGTACCTTCCATATCGGCGGTGCAGCACAGCGCGGCGCGGAGCAAAGTTCTGTCGAGGCGGCGTTCGACGCCATGGTTCGAATCAAGAACCGCAGTGTCGTCACCAATTCAGAAGGTCGCCCGGTCGTTATGGTGCGCAACTGCGAGATCGTGCTGCTGGACGATGTGGGGCGTGAGAAGGCGCGTCACCGCGTACCCTATGGCACAAAACTACTGGTCGATGAGAACGCTAAAGTGCAAAAAGGCCAGAAGCTGGCGGAGTGGGATCCCTACACGTTGCCCATTATCACTGAACGTGCCGGCCGTGCGCACTACGCTGATTTGCTTGAAGGTATTTCGGTACGCGAGGTAACGGACGAGGCCACCGGCATTTCGTCCAAGAAGGTGATTGACTTCCGTCAGCAGCCACGCGGCGCCGATTTGCGGCCGCGTATCGTACTGCATGATGACAAAGGACAGGTGATCAAACTGTCCAATGGCGCGGAAGCCCGTTATTTTCTGCCGGTGGACGCCATTCTCAATATCGAAAACGATACGCCGGTCAAGGCCGGCGATGTGCTGGCACGCATTCCGCGCGAAGGCTCCAAGACACGCGACATCACAGGTGGTTTGCCACGGGTGGCTGAACTGTTCGAAGCGCGTCGTCCTAAAGACTTCGCCATCATTTCCGATATCGAAGGCCGCGTGGAATTTGGCAAAGACTATAAAGCGAAGCGCCGCATCGTCATCCACCCATCCGATGACACACAACAGCCGCGCGAATATCTGGTGCCGAAGGGTAAGCATGTCTCGGTGCAGGAAGGCGATATCGTCCAACCCGGCGATATGCTGATTGATGGCAATCCCGTGCCGCATGATATCTTGAACGCACTGGGTGTCGCCGCCTTGGCGGAATACCTCATCAACGAGATCCAGGAAGTCTATCGGCTGCAGGGCGTGAAGATCAACGACAAGCATATCGAAGTTATCGTTCGCCAAATGCTGCAAAAGGTGGAAATCACCGATCCTGGTGACACCACATTCCTCTCCGGCGAGCAGGTTGACCGCACTGAGTTCGACGAAGTCAACGCCAAGGCTGTGTTGGAAACGTTGTTACCAGCTAAGGGCACGGCAGTGCTGCAGGGTATCACCAAGGCCAGCCTCCAGACACGATCTTTCGTGTCCGCGGCGTCGTTCCAGGAGACTACCCGCGTCCTCACTGAGGCGGCGGTAGCCGGCAAGTGCGACACTTTGCAAGGTTTGAAGGAGAGCGTCATCGTTGGTCGTCTAATTCCGGCTGGCACTGGCAGCGTCGTCAATCGTTTGCGCCGCATCGCGGCGGAGCGCGACTTGCATGCCGAGAAACTGGAGCAAGATCGGTTGCAGGCCTTAGCCGAGCAGCAGAAGAACGTGGCGTAAATTTCCCGGTGCCGCTTCGGCTCCGTAAAGCATATGTTCGCTGACTGTGCGGCACCACTGGAAATCTTCTGCCGGTCTGCAGGTTTGGTCATGGGCATTTGTTTACGGCAAAGGACGGCAGACTTGTTGGTGCGGCTCGGCATCTTGGCGTTGTGCGTGTGTCTGTGTTTGTCGACACCCTTG
>CAYOGS010000283.1:0-3010 GCA_964403435.1 uncultured Rhodospirillales bacterium
TGTACCAGAGACGTAGAATCTACCAAAATTGCTCCGAGCGTCCGGCGCAGATCGAGACAGAACATCAAGGCGTTACCGTAAAATGCTGCAGTCCATTTTTAAAATTTTCAAGCGCGATCATGTCAATGGAGCAGTAGCGGAACCTGCGGTACAAACCGATAAGCCGGTCGTTAAACTAGAAACCGCGACCGGCCTTATGGTGGAGCGGTATTATCATTACGGCAAACTGCATCGCGAAGGCGATAAGCCGGCTGTGATCGAGTACGAACCAACGACCAAGCGCGTCTTACGTGAGCAATATTTTGCCGATGGCCAGCTGCACCGCGAGGAAGGCAAGCCTGCCTTCATCGAATATTCCCCCAGCACCGGCAATGTCATTTTGGAAGTATTCTTCCAACACGGCAAACTCTATCGGAATCAGAACAGCCCGGCGGCGATTGATTATGACCGCACCACCGGCGCACCGATTCTGTATGATCAAAGCCGCCCCGGCTCTCCGCCGATCAAACAAGGTTGAGCGATTAGCTTATCCATTGTCAAATTATCGAACGCACGCCAAGTAACGTATATTTTCATTGTAGGAAATGGATTTCGAAAGAGTCAAAGCCCTGCAAGCATTGATGCAGTAACAGTGTCTTCCCGTTTTCAAACTTGATCCAAAGTTCATTCTTTTTATCAATTCCAACCGTGGCACACGTTTGCTCAATCAAGCAATTTAGATAGAAGGAACCTAAACGAAACGCTCCAAGCCCATTACTTTGCAGAAAAGTATGGTGTTCGCTTTCGTCTAAGATCGAGTAGCCTGCTTCGATATCAATCGCGATCTCGTCAGAATATCTATTCTCAGAATTCAGCGGATATTTCACAAAATCTAGTCTGATACTGTTTGTTGCAACACAGACTCTGGCAAGCTCCATACCTTGCAGCCGCAAGATTTCTTCCTGATTCTGAAGCAGCCTTGACATAGGAAGCCTGATGTATCGAGATGTGCGCCAAAATATGACAGAGGAGCTATTACCCCCCGTCAACACCCACATGTTCCTACAAACAAAATACTACCACGTGTGCGGCACAGTTCCCCGTTTAATGTGATCCGTACCAATACACGGAAATGAACAAGAACAGCCACACCACATCCACAAAGTGCCAATACCAAGCCGCCGCTTCGAGTCCGAAATGACTTTGCGGCGTGAAGTGCCCCTTGGCAGCGCGATACCAGCAAACAGCCAGAAAAATCGTGCCAATGATGACATGCAATCCATGAAATCCCGTTGCCATATAAAAGGTCGAACCGAAAATACCAGATTTGATGGTAAATTCCGCATGGTGATATTCGAGGGCTTGCAGGCAGCTAAAACTCAGCCCCAGCGCCACAGTAATGCCCAATGCCCTCACTGCATCTTTCTGCTTACCCTCCAGGATCGCGTGATGCGCCCAGGTCACTGTCGTACCGGACAGCAGTAGAACAAGCGTCATCATAAACGGCATGTCGAAGGGATTAAAAGTATGGATATCCTTCGGCGGCCAAACACCACCAATGACCTCGCGCGGATACAGCGCCGAATCGAAATACGCCCAGAAGAACGCTGAGAAGAACATGACTTCTGATGCAATGAACAGCGCCATTCCATAGCGCAGCCCGATCTTAACCAACGGTGAATGAGCCTTTTCAATGATGGACTCACGGATGATATCGCGCCACCACACGAACATCACCGCCAACACAGCCCCCAAACCGAGCATTAGGCCCGTGGCACCTATCTCCAGTTCGCCCACCTTGGCCTTATGCATGAACAACAATGCGCCAACGGCGAGCAAGCCAGCAGCAAATGAACCCACCATTGGCCAGGGCGACGGGCTGACGAGGTGATAGGGTTGCGGTAAGCCGCTGTCTTCGTAATGCGGGCCGTGATGGTCGCTCATGGTAAGCCTCTTGTTGTAATGATTTTGCTGTTACTGGCGCCAGAATCCGCCTCGGTTTCAATCTTGGCCAAACTCTGATCTTTCGCCATATAGAAACTATAAGACAGCGTCACGGCTTGCACGTCAGCCATCGCAGCATCTTGCGCCATATCCGGATCAATGAAAAACGTCACCGGCAATTCCTTGCTTTCGCCAGGCCGCAGCAGCTGCTCGGTATAGCAGAAGCACTCGACCTTGTTAAAATACGCCCCGACGCGTTCGGGCTGAACATTATGCGCTGCCGTCCCTACCAGCATTTGGTTGCTGTTATTGGTCACCTTATAGTGGGATATTGTCACTTCGCCCAACCGAACCGTCAGATTGTTGTCGACGGGCTTAATCGTCCAGGGCAAATCGGGCGCCACATCAGCATTGAAACTCACTGTCACGCTTCGCTCGCTGACCTGTTGCGGCAACGAAGCAGCGCGCTGCGCCGTACCGCCGAACCCCGTAACTTGACAAAACAGCTGGTAAAGCGGCACGGAGGCATAGGCCGCCCCCAGCATCATAACGCCAAGCCCGACCAGCGCCCATCCCAACCGTTTATTTTGCTCCGGTCCAGCCATTACATCTTCATTTTCAAAATGGTCACCAGATACACCATCAACACAAAACCCAACAGTGCGCCCAGCAAGGCCAGATTCCGTAGCCGCAACCGCCTGGCCGCCAGCACCTTATCTGCCCCCGCATCACGCTCCACGTTCACAACCAACTCCTGACAGCGTGATCCACCAGCAGCAGCATGAACAGCCCGGAGAGATGGATCAGTGAAAAGCGAAACATCCGGCGTGCAGCGCCATCGGTCGGATCACGCCGCACCAGCAGCGCATGGCGTACAAACCCCAACCCGAACAATCCCGCCCCCACGCCATAGAGCCAGCCTGCCAACCCAAAAAGGCTTGGCGCAACCGCGACAGGCAGCAGCACAAGCGTATAAAGTAACATTTGTTTCTTAGTTTCATGAGCGCCAGCCACTACGGGCAGCATCGGCACACCTGCTTTAGCGTAATCGTCATGTAAAAACCAGCCTATCGCCCAAAAATGTGGA
>CAYOGS010000284.1:0-3002 GCA_964403435.1 uncultured Rhodospirillales bacterium
ACGCGAAACGTTCCGCCTTTGTCCAAAACGGAATTGTTTTCATGGGATTACCTGCCTTTTGCGGCATTTTTTCGCCTGTTTATTACCATGGCTGTTGCGGCCGGCCCCCGCTCTGCCATGCTGTGCTGGCCAGACTGATTCTCTGGCTGTTCTTGACCACAGGAAACGTCTCTGATGCAGCCCACCCCTCGCCTCACCGTCAACGCCGCCCCTTCCCCGATGGCGGCACCAATCTTGTCGCTAGAGGCGCAGGATTTTTTGTACGAACTCGCGGCGCGTTTCATGCAGCGCCGCGCCGCGCTGCTGGCGGCGCGCGCCGAGCGGCAACAGCGGATTGACAAGGGCGCCCTGCCCGATTTTCTGCCGGAAACGGCGGCCATCCGCGCCGGTGAGTGGCGCGTGGCGCCGATTCCGCCCGATCTGCAAGACCGGCGTGTTGAAATCACCGGCCCCACCGACCGCAAGATGATCATCAACGCGCTCAATTCCGGCGCCAAATGCTTCATGGCGGATTGCGAAGATTCGCTGGCGCCAAGTTGGGAAAACGTCGTCGATGGACAGGTCAATCTGCGCGACGCTGTGAACGGCACGCTCAGTTTCCGCTCGCCTGAAGGTAAGGACTATCGGCTTAACCCCAAAACCGCCGTGCTGCTGGTGCGGCCGCGCGGCTGGCATCTACCGGAAAAGCATATGCTGTTTGACGGCGAGCCAATGGCGGGCGCGCTGGTTGATTTCGGGCTGTATTTTTTTCACAACGCCAAAACCCTGCTGGCCAAGGGCACCGCGCCTTATTTCTATTTGCCGAAGATGGAGCATCACGCCGAGGCGGCTCTCTGGAACGATGTCTTCGTCTTCGCGCAGGACTATATCGGCATCCCGCAGGGCACGATTCGTGCCACGGCGCTCATCGAAACCATCCATGCCGCCTTTCAGATGGACGAAATTCTGTATGCGCTGCGCGACCATGCCGGCGGGCTGAATTGCGGCCGCTGGGATTATATTTTTAGCTTCATCAAATGTTGCCGCAATCACCCGGATTTTGTGCTGCCGGAACGCGGCCAGGTGACGATGACCACGCATTTCTTGCGTTCCTATTCACGCCTACTCATCCAAACCTGTCATAGGCGCGGTATTCACGCCATGGGTGGCATGGCGGCCTTCATCCCTATCAAAAACGATGCAGCGGCGAACGACGCTGTCATGGCCAAAGTGCGCGCCGACAAGGAGCGTGAAGCGATGGATGGACATGATGGTACTTGGGTGGCGCATCCGGGGCTCGTGCCTCTCGCGCGGGAAGTGTTTGACCAGCACATGCCGGAGGCCAACCAAATCAGCAAGCCCCGCCCCGCCCTGAGCATCATCGCCAAGGATTTACTGCAAGTGCCGGACGGCACCATCACACCTGAAGGATTACGCACCAATATCAGCGTCGCTTTGCAATATCTAGAGTCCTGGCTGCGTGGCCAGGGTTGCGTGCCGATCAACAACCTCATGGAAGACGCCGCGACGGCAGAGATTTCCCGCGTCCAGTTGTGGCAATGGATCAAGCACCCGAAAGGCGTATTGACGGATGGGCGACGCATCACGACAACTTTGTGCCAGCAAATTTTGACCGCGGAAATGGCTGCGCAGGAGCAGCGGCTTGGCGCCGCGGTTTTCCAGTCCAGCGCGTTCAACACCGCGGCCATACTTCTTAACGAAACGCTAACTGCTCCCAATCTTCCCGAATTTTTAACGAGTGCCGCTTATACGCATTTACCATAAGCCCGTTTCAGGAGTGCCGACCATGACTCAGACAACTATCGCCCAGGAAGCCGCCGCTCTGGAAAAAGAATGGCAAACCAGCCCGCGTTGGCAAGGCATCAAGCGCGGTTATAGCGCGGCGGAAGTCGTGCGACTGCGGGGCACAGTGGCCATTGAACATAGTCTGGCACGGCGCGGGGCGGAGCGGTTGTGGCGCGCGCTGCACATGCGCCCTTATGTTAATGCGCTGGGCGCCTTGACCGGCAACCAGGCCGTGCAGATGGCTAAGGCCGGTTTGCAAGCTATCTATCTGAGTGGCTGGCAGGTGGCGGCAGACGCCAACACCGCTTGCAGTATGTATCCCGATCAATCGCTCTATCCGGTGGACAGCGTGCCCACCGTCATCAAGCGCATCAACAACGCGCTGTTGCGCGCCGATCAAATCCATCATGCCGAAGGCAAGGACGAGATTGACTGGATGCTGCCCATTGTGGCGGACGCCGAAGCCGGCTTTGGTGGCGTGTTGAACGCCTTTGAACTCATGAAGCATATGATCGAAGCGGGCGCCGCGGGCGTCCATTTCGAAGACCAACTGGCCTCGGCCAAAAAATGTGGCCATATGGGCGGCAAGGTGCTGGTGCCGACGCAGGAAGCGGTGCAGAAACTCGTCGCCGCGCGCTTGGCAGCCGATGTTATGGGCGTGCCCACGCTCATCGTTGCGCGCACGGACGCGCAAGCTGCAAATATGGTGACCTCAGATTTTGACGCCAATGATAAGCCGTTCCTGACGGGCACGCGGACACCCGAGGGATTCTTTGAAACCAAAGCGGGCACGGATCAGGCGATCTCCCGCGGCGTGGCCTATGCGCCCTATGCCGACCTGGTGTGGTGCGAAACCGGCAAGCCCGATCTGGGCTTCGCGCGCGAATTCGCTGCCGCTGTGCATGCTAAGGCGCCAGGCAAGCTCCTGGCCTATAATTGCTCCCCCTCCTTCAACTGGAAAAAGAATCTGGACGATGCCACCATCGCCAAATTCCAGGACGAGTTAGGCAGCATGGGTTATAAATTCCTCTTCATCACTCTGGCTGGGTTTCATGCCCTTAATTACAGCATGTTCAATCTGGCGAAAGACTATGCGGCGCGTCAGATGAGCGCTTATGTCCAGCTGCAGGAAGCCGAATTCGCTGCGGAAAAGGACGGCTATACCGCTACGCGCCATCAGCGCGAAGTGGGCACTGGCTATTTCGACGAAGTGACGC
>CAYOGS010000285.1:0-2284 GCA_964403435.1 uncultured Rhodospirillales bacterium
CGATGGGGGTTGCGAGCTGGCGACCGCTTGCTCCATAAGGATTTTCACGCGTCGCCATAAGGAAAATCGTCATCTACCAGGCTTTAAGGCGCCGAAATCCTTGCTTAACTGTGGTGTATTAGGCTATTGAGCCTCCGACGGGGCGTAGCGCAGTCTGGTAGCGCGCAAGTTTTGGGTACTTGAGGCCCCCGGTTCGAATCCGGGCGCCCCGACCATCGCAGGCCGAGACATTATGTAGGCGCTGCCACGAACAGGATATAATCATGCAATTTCGTATCCTCCAGCCTGCCAAATCCGCCAGCCAATCTGGGCGTGCCGGGCTGAAAGGCTGGGTGATTCAGCCCGTGTTGGCCACAGCACGTGAGCCTGAACCGCTGATGGGCTGGATTGCGTCTGGAGATAGCCTGTCAGAGCTCGGCGGCAAGCTCCGTTTTGCCACCCAGGAAGAGGCGGTAGCTTTTGCCACACGCCAGGGTTGGTCTTATACGGTCGAGGCGCCTGCCGAACGCATCGTCAAACCCAGAAATTATCTGGATAATTTCCGCTCCGTCCGCCCACAGGACGAAGATCGGCAAGTGGCGGCTATCTCCAAATAACTGCCTGACGTCGTCTGGATGTTTGCCTTAGCCTCATAACTCGGCCAATATCGCTGCGGGCGCCCTTAGCTCAGCTGGATAGAGCAGATGCCTTCTAAGCATCAGGTCAGAGGTTCAAATCCTCTAGGGCGCGCCATTGATGCCACTATTTTCGTGGCGACCCGCTCTAACTTTAAGGCTCCACTAAATGGGATCTAAATTCATTTATTTTTTGTGGACATTTGGCGCACAAATTTCCCCTTTAAGGTGGAGAGCAACAGCCATCAGATATTCAAGCCACAGAATGGCTCACGGAAGCCTAAGTGAAGGATCAACAATTATAAGGTCTTTGCAAATAAACTTCGATGATTCCTTAGACATTTTGTAGAGAATGCCTGCCTTACAATATTCTCGAAACACCGCCACAGGGACCCAGTAACAAACCCTATGAACCAGCCCGTCATGACGACCAGCCCAACCGAGAACCAGCCCCTGCTCCCCGCGAAATTTGTCTGGCCGGTTCTTGGCCTGCTCTTCTTGGCATTGAATACCAAGGGCCTCGCCAAAGGCGATATCTGGTTTTTGCTGCTTAGCGGACGTTTTGTCCTGGAAAATGGCGCCGTACCGCATCACGAGTTCTTCATGTACACCGCCGCCGGCAAGCCGGAGGTCTTCGGCGGCTGGGGATATGGCCTGGTGATGGAATTGGCGAATCGCGCCTTCGGCATTCCAGCGATGTCTCTCCTCAATGCCGGCTTATGGTCATCGGTTTTTGTCGCTGCCATCGCTGCTTTGCGCATAAGACTGGGCAGGTCCCTACAAAGTCCCTTCAGTCTCACAGAACTCGCCGGCACTCTGTTGACGATTTATATCGTCTATAATTCTATCTTCATACGCACGAACCTACGTCCGGAAGTAACAATGTATGCCGTCTGGTTCATAGGCATGTTGCTTTTTGAAACCGGGCGGCAGCGCCATGACTTCAACAAAGCTCAGTGGATTTTTCCTCTACTGCTCTGGGCGGAAGCCTGGTTGCACACTGCTGGAATATTGTTGCTGCTTCTGCCAGCGGCTTATATGGCTGAGGATATTGGTGATCGCCTGTTCCATAAGCGCCATCCTCTGCGCGCCTTGCTGCCTAGCTTGCTCCGTTGGGCAGTCTGTCTTCTGGCTTGCTTGCTCTTGCCAATTCTGAACCCAAATGGCGCTGCGCAAATTTATATGCATTTTCTCCTAATGCTACCGACTGCAGACGCTGCACCATGGACTTGGCTTGCTGCCGCGAGCGGTATCGCTGAACTCCCACTGACACACATGATACCAATTAATAATATCTTGGAATATCGGCCAGCTTGGTCATCTGACCGGCCGTTTGACGAATTGAAACTGCTTGGTGGTTTTACCATCGTGTTGCTGTTAACGAGCGAACGTCGATTATTAAACTGCGTGCAATTGTTACCTTTGGCAATCCTTGGCGCTTTGCATGTCCGAGGACTTGGATTATGGGCACTCGCGCTGTTTGTGCCGCTGGCGACCATGCTGGTCAAAACGGGTGAACAAATCGCCCTACGCGTGTCGCCACAACGCACGCTGCAGGTGTCAGCCCTCATCCTACTGCTGGCGGGCGCCACCCTGCTCAAAATCGGCATTGCCAGCAATGGTCTACGTTTACCGCAAAACAGTTTGCCTTTGCTGGAAGGGACGGCAGC
>CAYOGS010000285.1:2294-3000 GCA_964403435.1 uncultured Rhodospirillales bacterium
CAGGCCGTGGACGGCCACACCGACGGTGCCTACAGCGTGCTGCCGCTGCGCCTGGCCTGCGCGACCACGGCTTATGTCATTGGCGAAAAATATAAAATGACACTAGGTGCCCATATCATGTTTATGTGGCCGGAAACAAAGTCGCATTATGCTAGCGTTCTGCATGGCAAGGCAGATTGGCGTGAACAGCTTGAACGCTACAACGTCATTGCTGCTGTCGTCGCCATCCACGACCCGGAAAGCACAGGATTGAGCTCTGTTGGGCTAAATCTCGTGCATAGCCCAGACTGGCGCCTGGTAGCAGCAGAACGTGAAGCTTTAAGTTTCGTCAAGTTACCAGCGACTGCGCAGCATTTATTACCCAACGAACAGCTCGATCAGATTAAGCGGTATTGGCAGGCCGTGAGCGCCGAAACAAAAGAACTTGACGATAGTCATTCTCCTACAGCTGTTAAACAGGCAGAAAGCCAAGCAATAACTATGGTAAAATTAGCCGAGCTTTACGCCAGCACGCCAATTGAAGGCATTACGGTGCTAGCGCACCGTAAAGACGAAATTCTGGCACAACAAGCCAAAGCGTTACAATAAACTAGGCTTCGAGAGCTTAAATCTCGACGCGAGTTCCTAGCTCCAACACCCGCTCGGTCGGGATACGAAAATATGTTGTCGCATTCTCCGCCATGGACTGCAGTGCGATGAACAGTCG
>CAYOGS010000286.1:0-2989 GCA_964403435.1 uncultured Rhodospirillales bacterium
TTAATGCCCCGCTTGATGATCAACGGTTCCGGTATGCCGACCGGAATTCGATTGTAGTTTGCTCGAAGCTTCTCATGGACGCGAAGAACGGCGTCATCTTCCTTTGTCCCTGTCAGAAAACGTGCAGTGACCATGACGCGGTCATCCTGCGTCTGGCTATAAACATGCTCGACGCCGTTAATTCCTTTGACGATTTCTTCCAAAGGCTTGGTGACAAGTTCGGTCGCATCAGGTGCTTTCAGTCCGTCGGCTGACACCAGAATGTCAACCATAGGGACGCTGATTTGTGGCTCTTCTTCCCGTGGTATGACCATTAATGCGGCAAGACCAAAGGCGAAGGCCGCCAAGAGGAATAGGGGCGTTAGCGGCGAACTTATTGCCACTCGCGTAAGATTGCCTGATAGTCCTAGTTTCATCATGGTCGAACCAGGGTATCACCGACCTTAAGCCCAGAAAGGATTTCAATAGCGTTGGGCAAGTCTGGAAGCATTAAAACATGGCCGCGCTGTACGGGCACTTCAATAACAGTGCTATCGCTCTGTTTTAGGTGAACAAAATCAATCCCGTTGCGGGTTGTAACATAATCCTCCGGTATCGCTAGAGCTTTGCGCGTTCCTGTCGATACCCAGACGCGTATGCGTTCGCCCACGAAATAATCGCCGACGCCATTCAGAACCGCATCGGCTTGCAAGCGACCATTATCAATCTTGGGATAAATCAATTTGATCGTTCCGGATTGCATTGCCGACAGCCCTAAATCACTAGCATCAACACGAATAGCATCTCCCGCCTTGATAAAAACGGCATGCCGTTCAGGCACACTAAGACGCAGAATGTAGTTCTGCTCCGCAATCGTTGCGACTGGTTCCCCAGCCATAATTACGGTTCCTGCGGTGACGGGAACTGTTAATACGCGTCCGGCGGTAGGGGCGAGCACTTTTCCTTCGGTCTGCTGCTGTTGGACAACAGATTGTTGCGCCGTTTGGGACTTTAGATTGTTGATAGCAACATTATGTGCCGTACGTAGTTGTTCGGCCCGCGCTTTAGTGGCGTAGCCCTGTTGAACGAGCTTTTCGGCACGATCTAGGTCTGAACGTGTTTGATCGACTTCGGCTTGCGCGGCAAGCGCTTGTGCTTCCAGAGATTGAATTTGTAGGCCAATTTTCTGGTCACCTACTGTCGCAATGACTTGGTCGCGTTCGACGCGATCACCTTGTTTAATTTTGAGTTCAATGATCGTTCCGCCGATACGGGCGCGCGCTGGGACAACATTGGCACTTTCGACGGTAGCAAAAACGGCCTTCTCATCAACAGCCAGTTTCTCAACCACCGAATAGCTAGAATGAGTAATGGGGGCGGTGGTGGGGGGAGATTCAGCTGCCAGTGCTGTATCGAAGTAGCATCCATAGGCTATGGCCATTAGCAGCGACAGTAATGCTCGATTGTGTAAAATGGCTTTCATCTTATTTCCGGTCCCGTACGGTACCGCTAGCTGGATCAAGCGCGATAGTGGGTAAATGGGCACTCTTCCAAGCCTGGATGCCTCCAGCCATATGACTATGATGAGCCAGACCAGCCTCTATGCAGCGTGCAACTGCAGTGGCTGACCGCTTGCCGGAGCCGCAGTGGAAAACAATAGGCCGCGCAGTAGGTGCGGGTAGCGCGGCGGGATCAAAGGTCGATAACGGAAAAAGTAAAGCCCCATGGATGCGTTCAGCAGCATATTCCTGCGGTTCGCGGACGTCAACGAGAACGATTGATTGATCCTCGAGCCGTTGAGCGACCTCTGCAGGGGTCAGGTCTTTTTGGATTAATTGCGACATTATTAGCTTCCTTTGCGTTGTCGAGTCTTGCTGGATGGTTGCTTTTCTTTTCCGCACAGGGGCAAAGGCGTACAGTAAATACGATAAAGCGTTTCCAGGAGTGTTCGTACTTCAGTACTCTTGATCGAGTACCACATTGTTTGGCCATCACGCCGCGCTGCGACAAGGCCACAATTGCGCATGAGAGCTAAGTTTTGCGAAACAGTTGTGGAGCGAATGCCAAGGAACTCGGCCAGCTCACCAACAGACTTCTCGCCCTCGACCAATTGGCAAAGAATAACCAATCGATGCGGGTTCGCGACTGCTTTGAGTAACTCGCAGGCTTCGGCGGCTGTTTCTAGCATATGCTCTGCATTTATATTCATACTTGCGAATATACAGAAACAAGAATATAATGCAAGCGAAATTTGGAGGAAGCGATGGCCGAAGTCGTTGTTTTAGGCGCAGGTTTGGGCGGTTCACTAGCCGCCTACGAGCTTCGCGCTCAGCTAAGAACAGAAGACCGACTCACCGTCATTGGTCAGGGCGCGCACTACCACTTTGTACCTTCAAATCCCTGGGTTGCGGTCGGTTGGCGTAAGCGTAACGATATCGAAATCGATATAGCGGGCGTTATGGCCGATAAATCCATTCGCTATTATTCTCAGGGGGCAAAACGGCTGAAACCTGAGGACAATTGCCTCATCCTCGAAGACGACACTGTCGTTCGCTACGATTATCTGTTGATTGCCACCGGCCCTGATTTAGCTTTCGATGAAATTGAGGGGTTGGGGCCGAGTGGGCACACGCAGTCCGTTTGCCACATCGAACACGCCGAAAAATCTTACGAGGCATTCGAGAAATTTGTTGAGAACCCTGGTCCAGTTATCATTGGCGCGGTGCAGGGGGCTTCTTGTTTCGGCCCAGCCTATGAATTCGCTTTCATCCTGGATACAGAATTGCGTCGCCGGAAGATTCGCGACCAAGTGCCGATGACATTTGTGACTTCGGAGCCCTATATCGGCCATCTTGGTTTGGATGGTGTTGGCGATACTAAGGGTATGCTCGAAAGTGAATTTCGTAACCGCCACATTAAATGGGTTACCAGTGCCAGAGTTAAGAAGGTAGAAGCTGGTCAAATGGCCATTGAGGAGATTGGCGATGACGGCTCGGTCAAAAAAGAAACT
>CAYOGS010000287.1:0-2982 GCA_964403435.1 uncultured Rhodospirillales bacterium
ACGTTACGCCCCTTTCTCTCGGCATCGAAACGCTGGGTGGCGTGTTCACACGCCTAATTGACCGCAACACCACCATCCCGACCAAGAAGAGCCAAACCTTCTCGACCGCCGAGGATAACCAGAACGCAGTTACCATTCGCGTGTTCCAGGGCGAGCGCGAAATGGCGGCAGACAACAAGCTGCTCGGCCAGTTCGATCTGGTGGGCATTCCTCCAGCCCCCCGGGGGGTTCCGCAAGTGGAAGTGACGTTTGATATAGACGCCAATGGCATCGTCAGCGTCACGGCCAAGGACAAGGCCACCAACAAGGAACAACAGATTCGCATCCAGGCTTCGGGCGGCCTGAGCGACGCCGACATTAAGCGTATGGTGAAGGATGCCGAATCGCACGCCGCCGACGACAAGAAGCGCCGCGCTGCAGTTGACGCCCGCAACCAGGCAGACACCTTGATTCACACCACCGAAAAGTCGCTTAAAGACGTTGGTGACAAGGTCGACTCCAGCGACAAGAGCGCCGTTGAAGGCGCTATTAGCGACCTCAAGGGAGTGCTGGACAGTGGCGATGCCGATATCATCCGCAGCAAGACCGATGCGCTAGCACAAGTCGCAATGAAACTGGGCGAAGCCCTGTATAAAAACACCGGTGGCGCGACGGATACTGGCAGTTCGGGCGACACCGGCACAGGCGGCGGTACGGAAACGAAAAAAGACGACAATGTGGTGGATGCCGACTTTGTCGAAGTTAAAGACGATAAGAAAGGCGCGGCGTAACGCAGCGCGTTATTGACAGAGACGGTCTGCAGCTTGACACTGCAGGTCGTCTCTTAGTTTTTTCCGGCGGTTGGCTGGCGCATGGCACAAAAACACGATTACTATGATCTTTTAGGCGTTGGCCGCGACGCCGATGGCGAGGCGCTTAAAAAGGCCTATCGCAAAATGGCGATGCAATATCACCCCGATAAAAATCCGGGCGACCAACAGGCTGAAGCCAAATTCAAAGAAATCAACGAAGCCTATGCCGTTTTGAACGACGAGCAGAAGCGTGCGGCTTATGACCGCTTCGGCCATGAAGCTTTCCAGCAGGGCGGCCAGGGCGGTTTTGGTGGTTTTGATTTCGGTGGTGCCGGTTTTGCCGACATCTTCGAAGATATGTTTAGTGAAATTCTGGGTGGCGGCCGAGGCAACCGCGGCGCCCAGCAATCTGGGCGCGGCCGGGATGCACGCCATGATATTGAAATTTCCCTAGAAGACGCGTTTTTAGGCACTGAACAGACAGTGACCATCGCTAGCAGCGTTGGCTGTGACGATTGCAAAGGCAGCGGCGCCGCAGCCGGCAGCGCACCTTCTGCCTGCACCGCCTGCAATGGCTATGGCCGCGTCCGGCAGCAGCAGGGATTTTTCACCATTGAGCGCGTCTGCCCTTCTTGTCAGGGCGCCGGTAAGGTCATCAAACATCCCTGTAAAACCTGCAGCGGTAGCGGACGACAGCACAAAGAGCGGAAACTGGCCGTGACCGTGCCGGCCGGCGTTGAGGACGGCACCCGCATCCGCTATGCCGGTGAAGGTGAAGCCGGTTTGCGTGGGGCGGCAACCGGCGATCTTTATGTCTTCGTCGCGGTCAAGCCGCATCCGGTTTTTCAGCGCGAGAGCGCCAATCTCTATTGCCGTATCCCCATTCCTTTCACGACGGCGGCGCTTGGTGGTGAAGTAGAAGTGCCAACCATTGACGGCGGTCGCACGATGGTGGACGTGAAGGCCGGCACGCAATCTGGCCATCAGCAGAAGTTGCGTGATCTGGGAATGAGCGTGATGCGGAGCAAGCAGCGTGGTGACATGTTTGTTACCTTGGCGGTTGAAACCCCAACGCAGCTAACGAAGCGCCAAAAGGAGTTGCTGGCAGAGTTCGCCGCGGAAAGCACCAAATCTTTCCCAGAAAGCAACAACTTCTGGGATAAAATTAAGACCTATAGCGGAAGAAAATAGTCCAGGCTGATCAATCCGGCATGAACCGAGTGTGCGGCCCAATTTAACCGCATTTTGTGCTTATAATTTACCTTCATGTCATCAACCTTATGGTTTGATCTAGCTGGATTGTTCGCTATATTCGTTAATCAGTAGAGTTGTCGTCCATAGGGGGAAAAGCGTATGGCATTGGTGACACTGCCGCAGAATTACCGGCCAACTGAGAAAGAAGCCTATATGAATCCAACCATGTTGGAGTTCTTTCGGCAACGTTTGCTCCGTTGGCAAAACCAGATTTTGAATGACTCTTCGGATGCTTTGCACGATCTGCAAGAAGAAGGCGGGTTGCAAGAACCTGATATTGCTGACCGCGCCTCAGTGGAGACCGAAGTGGCACTTGAGATGCGTGCCCGCGATAGGCAACGCAAGTTGCTGTCAAAAATTCAAGAAGCACTGCAGCGCATTGAGGAAGGCAGTTACGGTTATTGCGAAGAAACAGGAGAGCCAATAGGCATCAAGCGCCTGGAAGCCCGACCGGTCGCCACGCTCACTGTCGAAGCGCAGGAACGCCATGAACGCAAAGAGAGGACTCAACGCGATGAACGGGAATAATGTGAAGCTTTCAGGGCTGATACTGGCACTGCTTCTGCTGTGCCCGCCGTTGCTGGCAGCAGATGCAGCCCCCAGTACGGACAAGACGGGAAACTTGGTTGTCAAGGATCTGGAAAATGATCCCAACCAGCCCCCTCCCGAGAAGCCAAAGCCACAAATGGATTATCTTGCGCCAACTTTGTATGGCCTACGTGAAGTGTTAATACCCTACCCCGTGTTTATTGAGCCCAGAGCATCAAATGACTGCGGCCTTAACCGGGAAACCCTGCTAACCGTCATGCAGCGCAACCTGCAGGATCCTAACCTCGAAATTATGCCGCTGGACGAAGCGCACGAACGTCAAGCCACGCGTGCTACTCTAGCTTATGAAATCCATACGAGTAAGGTGGACCAGATATGTCTTTCGTGG
>CAYOGS010000288.1:0-2966 GCA_964403435.1 uncultured Rhodospirillales bacterium
CGCTTGATCTCCATGCCGGACAAATTCAGGGCTTCTTCGATATTCCGGTTGATAACCTCTATGTCGCGCCGGTCTTCGCGCAGCACATCAAAGACAGTATGGCCGTGCAGGGCAAATTGCCGCCAGGGCTAACCATCATCTCACCGGACGTCGGCGGCGTGGTGCGGGCGCGTGCGCTGGCCAAGCGGCTGGAGGCCGATCTCGCCATCATTGACAAACGGCGGGAGAAGGCCGGTGAATCTGAGGTGATGAACCTCATTGGCGAAGTAGAAGGCCGCGATTGCATCATGTTAGACGATATCGTGGACAGCGCTGGCACGTTGTGCAACGCCGCCACGGCGCTGATCAAAGCAGGTGCCAAGACTGTGACGGCCTACGTGACGCATGGTGTTCTGTCAGGCGGCGCAGTGGCGCGTGTGGACGGCTCACCGCTGACGCGACTGGTCACGACCGACTCTATCGCCGCCACGCCAGAGGTTCTGGCTGCCAAACGCATCCAGCAAATTCCCATTGCACCTCTGTTGGCCGAAGCGGTCATCCGCATTTCACAGGAACGCTCGGTCTCCAGCCTGTTCTCGTAGCTAATATTTTCTAACCAAGCCTTAACGCTTTGGCGCTATGCCTGGGAGCTGACCTGACTCTATCCAGGATGGCCTCCTATGGTTGACGAAGTCCGCCTGATCACTCTGAGCGCTAACGAACTGATGCAGGCGCTCGAATCCTATCGCGATGCCAACCCGCAATTCCTGCAGCCAGGTTCAATCGTGGATTTCAACACCGCTGCGGATCGCACCTTCACCGTCATGCTCGGCACGGGCGGCGGCATCCGCAAAGTAGAACTGCAATTCAACGATCTGCTCGAGCCGGTCATCGCCCACTGCACCAAACATGGTGTGCCCTTGCCGTGGAAGAGCCGAAAAACGATTGAGATTCACGGCAGCAACGCTGTGTTAAAAATCTTCATTGACCATCAGGGGGCCGGCAAGGCGAGCCAGGCGTCCCACATGCCGATCATCATGTAATGTGGCGGTGTTCGCGTCTCAGGCGGGCTTGGTATCCAGGGGATTTTTGACCAACAGCAACCGAGGTCTGGATGGTGGATTTGGCCGCACGGTCTTCCCGACTTCTTCGCCATTGACGAAATAGCCTTCATAGATCACGGCGCCCGTGGCGGCATCGCGCCGGATAATGGCCGGTTTTTTCCCAGCACGGTGCCAGGCTCCACCGACAAGATAGGCTTCATAGACCACCACGCCAGTGGTCGCATCAATCTTACGGATCGCCGGCTTTCCACCATCGCGGTGATTGTTGCCGTCCTTGGCATAGACTTCATAGATCACTCTACCGGTCGCGGCGTCTTTTTCGATATATGCGGGCTTGTCTCCGTCGCGATGCTGCTTACCGTCTCGGAAATAGCCGAGCTGCAGCTCGTTGCCTGTCATAGGGTCGCGCATGATGACGGCCGGATTATCTCCATCGCGATGGGTCTTGCCGTCCCTGGCGTAGATTTCAGAAAAAATGATCAGCGTCAGCGGATGGCGCTTGATGATTGCTGGTAAGTCACCATCTCGGTGCGGTTTGCTGCCGCGGGTAAATTCTGCGCGGACAATAACGCCGGTGTCGGCGTCAACGGCAATCTTGTCACCGGATTTCATGAGCAAAGCCCTTATTATTACCGTTAAGCTCTATCAGTTGCCCACTACTCAAGCAATTGTTTCCTGCAGAAACATTAGAAAAGCATGGGGTTTGGGCGGTTCTTGGGGCATCAAATGTGTTCTTGGTCGGTGTTAGGCTTGCAAGACACGCTGTTTAATCTTGATCCGCGATAAACGCGGCAGAAGGTCAAGTGGTACAGATTGATGGCCAAAGTGCCGAAGCTTTGATGATGGAGGCACCCAAGGGGCTGAGCGATACGCGGCTGAGCTACCTCCGCCTCGCCTTGCCAACGCTAGTGTCAATCAACTCATCCTAATTTATCCAACGGGAAATGGCATATCCCCAATATTTCCCCGTCTGTGCGTCGTAGTAGAAGTTGGTGACCGCGCCGCTACCGCTGCCTTGCTCTGTCGTCTTGCTAAAACTGTATAAAAACCGCTCGGCTCGCCGGCTATATCCTAAGTTACCCGATATAGAAAAATCATGATTGTTAAAGGGAATATCAGGATAAAAATTTTGTTTCAGTGCTGTTTTGAAAACTTCCGCTTCCGAGAGCAGTTTCATCCGATCTGGGTGGATACTGAGTGGTGGCAAGTTTATGTCTTTAAGAATTGTGCCGTCACCACGCATTTCAAGTCCAGCGACATAGCAAGGCACGACGCCGGGAAGATTTACGCAATAGCTGAAGCTATACTTGGGTATCTCCCACTGATAATTCAGTGAATCCGGGTCTTTAGAATGGATTTCATCGATATCAAAAACATACGCGTGCTTGAAGTTGAGAATGCTTTTGTAAGTCTTGCCCACCCAATTGGCCAAGTAAACGTCTAGCTTGTTCTGCACGTCAGCAGGAAGTGAATCAATGGATTCCAATTTCATATAGGCCCGGTATTCTACGACTTCAACATTATTACGCGGCGGGTTGGCGTCTATCACAGGCGTTAATTTATAGGCTCTGCCAAGACTCCAAACGTTCTCTGTTCCACTGAATTTATGAACGAACTCGTCAGGCGCAAAGTCCATGGTTACTTCAGCTAGCCTTTCTAGACTGGCTGCGTAACGCGACATTTGTTCGTGCTCATACAGCCTGCCGGCAACAAATACTATTGCCAGCAAAGCAAAGCCCGCAACTATGTGTAATGGTTTTACCATCATCTAATTCTAAATACGGCAACTTTTATGCGCAACCTTCAACCAAGAAGGTGGCGTCGGCGATGCGCCGCTAAGCAGGGCGAAAATATATAGCATTCGTCTTCCGGCCTAAGGCGGTATAGCGCCATTCAAGCTTTATCACTTGGGCTATTATAGAC
>CAYOGS010000289.1:0-2966 GCA_964403435.1 uncultured Rhodospirillales bacterium
GTTATCACGTCACGGTGACGGAGTTAGTGGGCTGGGAACATGCATTGAAGAATGAATTGATTCTGGCCGAACGGCGGCAACAGCGAAGCGGTAGCGCGCAACGACGCTTGCGGCACTTGCTGGAGAGCCACGGTCTGCAGGATTTGCAGGCGCGCTTTGCCGTACCAACTGAGGACCCGACACATGGATAAAGTTGACGCCATTGTTATCGGCGCCGGCGTCATCGGGCTGGCGGTGGCGCGGGAGTTGGCATTTAGCGGGCGTGAGGTTGTCATTCTGGAAGCAGCGGAGGCCATCGGCAGCGTCACCACCGCGCGCAACAGTTGCGTCATCCATGCTGGCATTTATTATCCGCCCGGTAGCGCCAAAGCGCGGCATTGTGTGGTGGGGCGTGATTTGCTCTATGACTATTTGCGCGAACGCGCTTTGCCTTTCCGGCAATGTGGCAAAGTCATTGTGGCTGCGCATGACGGCCAGATGGAAAGACTCAAAGCTATCTTACAGCGGGCGCAAGCCAACAGCGTGGACAGTCTGCAATGGCTGACGGCGACGCAACTGGCGGAAAAGGAGCCGGATGTTCAAGGCGTAGCAGCGCTCTTTTCTCCTGCAACCGGCATCATTGATGTGCACGAATATATTCATAGCCTGCTGGGTGATGCAGAAGCGCACGGCGCCGTACTGGCGCTCCGCAGTCCGGTGACTGGCTTGGAAGCGATTGATACCGGATTCGTGGTGCAGACGGGCGGCGCGACACCGCTTGCCCTTGCCTGCCGCTCCTTGGTCAATGCCGCTGGGCTGAACAGCCAGCACATCGCCAGAATGCTGCGGGGCTTGCGAACGGAAACCATTCCGACGCGACATCTGGCTAAGGGCAATTATTTTTCGCTTGGCGGCCGACAGCCATTCCGCCATCTGGTCTATCCGGTGCCGGAGCCTGGCGGGTTGGGCGTGCATGCCACGCTGGATTTGGCCGGCAAAACGCGCTTCGGCCCCGATGTGGAATGGGTGGACACGGAAGAATACGCGGTGGACCCCATCCGCGCCGGACGGTTTTATGCTGCCATCCGCACCTACTGGCCGGGCTTGCCTGATGGCGCGCTACAGCCGGACTATTCCGGCATCCGCCCCAAACTGGCGGCCGCGGGGGAACCGGACGGCGACTTCATCATCCAAGGTACAGCTGATCATGGCGTCCCAGGGCTAGTGAATCTTTACGGCATCGAATCCCCCGGCCTCACTGCCTCGCTCAGCATCGCGGCGGCGGAGGCAGGGCAACTCTTCCGATGAGCAGCTCCTCGATCGTACGGCTTGCGCTTGCCGCGTTTTCAGGCCATGACATTTCCGTTTTGTGCGAGGCTTGATGATCCATTTTCCGTTCCGCCATTTCCCCACGACGCGTTTGCGCCGTACGCGCACCACACCCTGGTCGCGCGCGTTGGTAACGGAGAACCATTTACGCGTCAGCGATTTGATCTGGCCACTGTTTGTCTGCGAAGGCACCAATCAGCGTGTGCCGATCGGCTCTATGCCGGGGGTGGAGCGGTTGAGCCTCGATCTGGCCGTCAAGGCCGCTGTTTCCGCAGACGCCGCCGGAGCGCAAGACGGCGGACGGCGAAGAGGCCTATAACCTTGATAATCTCGTGTGCCGCTGCGTGCGCGCTGTGAAGCAAGCGGTGCCGGAAGTGGGCGTGCTATGCGACGTGGCGCTCGACCCCTATACCGACCACGGGCATGACGGCGTGGTACGCGACGGCAAAGTGGACAACGACCTCACCCTTTCATCGCTGCTCAAGCAAGCAGAAGCCCAGGCGGCTGCGGGCTGCGACATCCTAGCGCCGTCTGACATGATGGATGGACGTGTTGGGGTGATTCGTAGCCTGTTGGAATCCAAGAAGCGCACCGACGTGCAAATCATGGCCTATGCTGCCAAATATGCCTCAGCCTTCTATGGCCCGTTCCGCGACGCGATCGGATCCGGCAATGGCCTGGGTCCGCACGGCAAGAAGACCTATCAGATGGACCCGGCCAATAGTGATGAAGCGCTGCACGAGGTGGCGATGGATATCACCGAGGGAGCGGATAGCGTGATGGTAAAGCCAGGCATGCCCTACCTCGACATCCTGTGGCGGGTAAAGGAAACTTTCGCCATGCCGACCTTCGTTTATCAGGTGAGCGGCGAATATGCGATGATCACGGCTGCGGCACAGAATGGCTGGCTGGATCGTCGGCGGACGGTCATGGAATCTCTGCTGGCGTTCAAGCGCGCGGGCGCCGACGGCATCTTCACTTATTTCGCGCCGGAAGCCGCTGCCTGGCTGCGTGAAGCTGGTTGAAGGCCGGCGGCACGGAGGGCAGATACCACCTCTGCCACGTCAGCCGGATTCATAAAGGGGTGGAATGGCACACCGCAGCAATAGCGGGACAGATGCTCTGCCTGCTCGCACCAGGCCACGAGAACACCAGCCGCCGAAAGGCGCGGCAAAGCGGCAAAGGCTGGATGATGATAGAGCGGCGGCAAATAAGTCTGATGCGCCTTAATACCGCGGGCCTGCAGCGCCGCGATGAGCGTCGCGGCCGGTAGCGGTGTCACATCCAACATCAGTAGACTGTTGGTGGCATGCTCCAGCCCATCCTGCCAGCGCACCGGCAGATCCGACAAGGCCGCCTGATAGACCGCGCGTAAGGCGGCACGACGACGCTTGATTTCTGGCCAGCGCGCTAACTGCGCCAAGCCGACGGCGGCATGATATTCGGACAATTTGGCATTGGCGCCGCCCCAGTCC
Source organism: uncultured Rhodospirillales bacterium (assembly GCA_964403435.1). Lineage (GTDB taxonomy): Bacteria > Pseudomonadota > Alphaproteobacteria > UBA9219 > RFNS01 > JAGOHT01. The sequence goes on from CAYOGS010000289.1 coordinate 2,784, forward strand.
TGGCAAATGCGTTCTACGGTACCAAAATTGCTGAGTTGTCGGGCATGGGCGATCAATGCCGCGTCAGCGCTCACCAGCAGCCCGCCTTCCCCGATGCCGAAGGGTTTCGTGGCATGCAGACTATGCGCCACCAAACCATGGCGGGGAATGGGCTGGGTTTCAACAGCCGCCGCCGCGTCTATT
>CAYOGS010000290.1:0-2955 GCA_964403435.1 uncultured Rhodospirillales bacterium
ACCTGCCAGTCGGCTATGCGTCTGGCCGCGGTGCAGTGGATGTGGTGCGCGTGCCGCGAGCCGTTGCGGGTCCCCGGGGCGCGCCGAGCCGGCGCGGCGTCGGCAGAGCGATTCGGCTCTTTGTCTTCAAAAAGCTGGGCAGGTACATTCGCGATATCGGTTTGCGCTATGTCGAAAACAAAACCGGCTCGATTGAGTACAGCGAAGTGAAAAAAGACCGTTTCCGACCGGGCGACCGCATTGCGGTCTTCGTTCATGGTTTTTTGTCTGATACAAGTTGGATGGCGCGTGACGTCGCTCCGTTCCTGCGCAAACAGGTGTTGCCTTATGAACACGCGTTGGCGTGGGACTATGAAACGTTCGGCGCGAGTGTCGAGACGAATGGCGCCGACCTCGCGATAGCCTTGCGCCAACAGTGCGGATGCGGCCCTAACGATGGATTGACCGTGCACGTCTACGCGCACAGCATGGGAAGTCTGGTAGTTCGCTGTCTGGTCGAGTTGTTCGGCGGGCACGAATTCGTAGATCGGCTGATTCTGGCCGGGCCGCCGAATCGCGGCACCACGCTGGCGACGCTCAGCCGCAGCTCCTTCTACCTGCTCTCGGCGCTGACGAATAACATCGCCGCCATTCCGCTTGCCGGCGCAGCAGACTGGCTGGTGAAGGAACTGTACGAGCAGGGGGTAGGTTGGCGAGACCTCGCGGTGGATTCTGACATCACCAAACGGTTGAATGCGCTCGATGCGCCATTGCACGTACCTTACCTCGTGCTGGCTGGAACCAACGCGCTCAACCAGGCACAGGGCAGCCGCCTCAATCGCCTCGCGCAAAAGACGCTTGACCAGTCGCTGGACCTCATTTTCGGCGAGACGGAGAATGACGCCATGATAGGTATGTCTAGCTTGAAAGGCGTTCGCCATGGCGCCTATCCGGCGTTGACGGTTAAATCGCTGCCCTGCGACCACTTCAGCTACTTTTCGACGGCGGAAGGCCAAGCGGTTGTTCGGCAGTGGATGCTAAATGGAAGATGAGGTCACCATGGAGCCCCCCCAAAAGAGTTCAGCAACTCGACACGGATTTCCCTACGAGGATGCAGCGTCAACGACGATGCATCCAGAATATGCTTGTTGCTGGGCGGTAATTATCGGCATAGACAAGTATTCATACTTGTCTCCCCTGAAGTACGCTGTCGACGATGCAAAAGGCATGGCCAAAACGCTGCTTGAGGAGTTTGATTTTGAAGACAAGCACATCATTACACTGGTAAATGAGCAGGCCACTAGAGAAGAGATCCGGAAAATACTGATTGACCAGCTACCTAATCAAACGCAGCTTGATGATAGCGTATTGATCTTCTTTGCCGGGCACGGCGAAAAACGCAAGTTGCCGGGGGGAGCGGAGAAAGGATACCTCGCTCCAGTCGACGCCCAGCGAAGCCAGTGGACGACTTATCTTGCTATCAGTGAACTGATGGAGGCAGCCAATATGACCGCCGCCAAGCATATCTTCTACATCGTGGACTGCTGCTACAGCGGCTTCGCTACGACACGCGCCAATTTTCAAGCCACTCGCTTTCAACGGGACCTGCTCACGCATCGCGCACGACAGGTGTTGACCGCCGGACTCGATGATCAGGTAGTTAGTGATATAGGGCCGAACGGACATTCCATTTTTACCTACCACTTGATCGAAGGCTTGAAAAGTTTCGCATCGAGTGGCTCAATCACAGCGTCAGAGTTAATAACTTATGTCAGAGAGAATGTCGGAAACGATCAGTCGTCACGCCAAACGCCTGATTATGGACTTCTAGTCGGGCACGAATCGGGTGGCGATTTTGTCTTTATCAGCAAAGCCAAGTCAGACTCATCTGGATGTTTGGCACTACTCGGAGCCACCTTGTTCAAGGAAGAAGAAGGGCAGAAATCGCAGGAATTGCAAGCACTCCAGGAGTACATAAGTGATCAACAGGACAAGGAAAATCTAGAACGCGTGGTGTTGGCAATTGTTAACCGCAAAATTGATCCAAGGACAATACTCTCTTGAACGAAGACAATTTCTCCGAGTGATAAAAGAACCGCGAAAAAAGTATGGATGAAATCTCCAAAACAAACAGTTATCTCTTTCAAGCGCTTGGCCAATCTGTTGTCTATGACGATTACAAGGGCGACTTTGAACGCGCACGACAAATTGCCGATCACTGGCTGTACCAGGCGCGTCAAGAGGGCGATGCGAACATGTCGGCTGACGCGCTGATCTGGCGCGGCATCGTGCACATTATGCAGGGCGAGCCGGTAGCAGCCACGAGTTGCCTGGCGGAAGCCGAGCGTCTCGCGCCACACGACGCGAATCGCTGTCTGCGCGCATTAGGCTACAACCTGCTGGCGACTTATGAACGGTTCAATTCATTTCCAGACGGCGCTGGCGCTGGCGCACTTGAAATTTCGGCTCGCTGGCGCGGGGCTGAAGACCTGCAACAAGTCGATGCGCGCTGGCACGACCTCCTCAAACAAGCGACAGACCCACAAGCCCAGAATGAGGCATGGCTTGTCTATGCTTTTTTGTGCAGCCTCAAGCCCGCGCGCTCCATTTTGGAAAGCAACCGCTACGCGCCTTCCGCCGTCTCGCGCGAGCAGATGCTGCAGACTGCCCTCGCCACGCCCGTGCGTGTCCAGCAAATGGCACAAGCAGTCGGATCGCCTGGGCTGGCGGCTTACGCCGACCGATGCATCGCCGACTTGTACCGCCGCGCGGGACAGAGAGAAACCGCCAAACAATTCCTCGACCGCGCGCAACTCACCTATCAACAAGCCAAGGACATGGCCGGTGTGGCCGCTTGTCTGATGACGCGCGCCGACTGGCAATGCGCGACGTTCAGCACGCCGCTCGTGTGGAACCTGGCGTTGCAAGACAGCAATTCAGAGGGGAGCCATCTCTCCATCCAGCTTGAGTCGGATG
>CAYOGS010000291.1:0-2953 GCA_964403435.1 uncultured Rhodospirillales bacterium
CCGTGCCAGCGGCATAATATGGCCACCATAGAGCGCAACGAGGTCCAAGACGAAGGCCTTGACTCCATTGCGTTGTAATTCCACCTGCCAACCATCCTGTAGAAGCATTACGCGTGTATAGTGGAGCTCCGCCGACGGATTCGGCAGTACCATATGCGCAGCGAGCGCCACATGATAACGTTCCCCTAAAGACCAGGCCGTGATGGCGCCCAAGTGATATTCGGTGAAAATATTGCCGCCCTCAGGCAAGTTCTCCCGCAGTGGTTGCATCAGTTTAGTGTAAGGTTCTTGTGCCCTCGGCCAGCTCCAGCCACCGTTCTGAAGGACAATGCCACAAAACAAGAAGCTCAGCAGACCAACTGGCAGCGCATAATTTTCCCGCGCCGCCGCAGGTCTCGTAGCATCAGGATCAGAGCATGGCTGCTGTGTCTTCTTGGTCAAGAAGTGCGGGATCCACTCCAATAAAAAAGCGCCAAAGGGAACAAGCATCGCCAAACCCCACAGGCTGAGACCCCGGGCATGAAGCAGTGCATAGAGCGTAAAAGGCAGTATGCTCAGTGCCATATGGAGCCTACGCCGTCCGAAAAGTAGCAGAACGATTAGCAGACCGGATGCTTGGATATAGAGCGAATAGAGATGCGGCAGCTGCCAAAAGGGCAGATATTCCATATTATACATGGGGGTCTTCTGAAACGCTGAGCCATGCGGTAATACTTCGCCCCCGACCAAGCTTGTCGGCAATAATGCCGCTATATTGGTATAGACCTGTGCCGCGCCGTTGGGATTCAGGATTGGCAGCACTGCGGTTGCTACAAGAGCGCCTAGCCAGGGCAAGACCGAATGCAGCCGCCTGGGCTCCGCAAGACGTCTCTGCTCCAGAACAGCCTCAGCCATAAAGGCGGCCAGCAGCGGCAAGAATATGACGGCAGCGGTATGCAGCCATGCCTCCAGCCAGGCCAGCAGTGGCACCAGCAGCCAAGCCTGAAAAAAATCGTTACGTCTCCGGCCATGTTCCAGCACTCCATAAGCGAGCAACCAGAGGATATAAGCCGTTACCTCCGGCCGAAACGCCGTGCGATCCAGCAGCAAGGGATAGATCGCTACCAAAGTGAGGAGCAGCGCGCCGACTTCTTGTGATCTAAAAGTCTGGCCAAGTCGCAACCCGGCGCGCTGACGCAGCACCGCTACCCCCAGCAGCAAGCATATTGTCCAGAGCGCGGCGTTCCACAGGCTGAGGCCCACTAAGCCGCCGGTGCGGCGCGCCAGCTCTGCCAACACACCATAACCCCAGCCGCCAAATAGTTGCGGCACACCCTGACCTGAATAGAGAAAAAATTCCTGCTGCGGCACCGTACCTGTCGACAGAAATTTTTCGCCTACAAGGAGCAAATACCAAATATCGTAAGGATTAACCGTGCGTAGCGAGAGCAGGAAAAACGCTAAACAGAGAGCTATCCAGGTGACCCATGGCCGCTGCCATATTTTTGTCGCATTCTTAACCATTATTCGCCACGATGTTTGAGAGCGTAGGTTGCCTTAGGGTGCCGCGATTGCCAAGATGGGGACTGAATGCTGCAAAAGATTTTGGACAGGTTGGTTGGAATGAAACAGGTTGAGGAATTGCGGCATTGTTTCAGGCAGGCGCTTAACCTGCCGCCCGAAGCGGAGGTAGATGCACTCGAATATGCCAAACAGCCGGTATGGGACTCGGTCGCGCATATGCGGCTCGTCGCGGCCATCGAGCAGGAATTCAACGTCATGTTCTCCACCGACCAGATCCTTGATATGAGCAGTTTTAGCAAGGCCTGTAGCATTTTGGATGAGCTGGGTGTGCCTCTGGCAGCCTAGCTCCCTGTCCTGCGGCTCAGAAATTATTAGGCTGACCGCATGATCAGCACGTCTATCACATTGCCCTTTTTACCCGGTCTCTGGCTTGGAGAAGCTGAGGCGCCGGCGCTTTATGACTCGCCAACTGGTTGGCTTGATTTTTCTGGCTTAGCGCGGATGGCTTTTGAAGCGAAAAACGCGCTGTCTTCCCCGCAAAAAAACTTGGTCTTCTGGCTGGCTGAAGCTCGGAACGACAGTGTGGCCGGCTACCTGTCCGCCCTACAGGCCGGGCATACCGTCGCCGTTCTTGACCCGAAGCAGCGACAACTCGCAGAATTGATTGCGACCTACCAGCCACACTGTATTATCGCGCCGGATATAGTGGCGCCGGCTGGCTATCGGCAGACGGCCTGGCCGATTACAGGCGTAGGATTATGGCGCCGCGACCAACCAAGTGCTACGGCACTCCACCCTGATCTGTGTTTGTTGTTGCTGACATCGGGCACGACCGGCGGCGGCAAGTTCGTACGTCTGTCCTACTGCAATGTCGCCAGCAACACCGCCGCGATTATCGCCAGCCTGCAGCTCACGGGGGCGGAGCGGGCACTGCTGCATCTGCCCCTGCCCTATTCTTTCGGCCTGTCCGTGCTGCATACACAGCTCGCTGTCGGCGGCAGTACGGTGATGACCAGCCTTGGCATGATGGAGCGCGGCTTCTGGGAAACGGCGCGACAGACGGAAGTCTCTCTGTTTCCCGGTGTGCCCTATCATTACCAAATGCTGGCGCGGCTGGGGCTGGATCGCTTACAGACGCCGACGCTCCGCACATTTTTACAGGCTGGTGGTCGCCTTGACCCTGCTTTGGTCAGCAGTCTGGCCGCATTTTGCCGACAGCAGAGCGGGCGCTTTTTCGTGATGTATGGGCAAACTGAGGCCAGCCCGCGTCTGAGCTGCTTTGATGCTGCAGAATGGCCGGATAAAATCGGCAGTGTGGGGCCGGCCTTGACAGGTGGTCACTTCAGCATTGAGGATGACGAGGTCATCTATGAGGGCACGAATGTGATGCTGGGCTATGCCACGCAGGCTGCCGATCTGGCGTTGGGCGACACACAGCATGGCCGGCTGG
>CAYOGS010000292.1:0-2950 GCA_964403435.1 uncultured Rhodospirillales bacterium
GATACATGCCACGCTGATAGCTGAGTTCCTCTTGGTAATACTTCAGCAGATGGAAGGCACGGAAATTCACCGCCACGCCCACGCCGCGCTCCTGCAGCTTCGCCAGTACGGTATCGCGCTTCTCCGGCGCCACCCAGATAGTATAAAGATGCCGTGCATGCACGCTGCCGGGCAATACTGCTGGCTTGCTTAAGCCCGGCACGCCCTTGAAGCCGGCGTCATAACGCTTGGCAATCTCCTCGCGCCGCGCCAGTTGCGCCGGCAGCCGCGCCAGCTGCGGCAACAGCATCGCCGCCTGAATGTCGTTCATGTTGCATTTCCAGCCCAGCAGCTCCAAGTCCCAATGTTTATAGGTGCTATGGTAGCGGTCGGCGGCGCTTTTGTTCATTCCGTGCAGCCGATAGACCAACAGTTGCTGGTACAGCGTCTCGTCATTGGTAACGATGGCGCCACCCTCACCGCAGGCCAGGTTTTTGGTGGCATAAAAGCTGAATACGGCAGCTTTAGACAGCTGCGAGGGCTTCACGCCGTCACGCACGCTCTCCACCGCGTGAGCGCAATCTTCCAACACATGAATGTTGGTACCCGCCACCATCGCATGCAGCGCCTTCATATCCACCATCTGCCCGTAGAGATGCACGGGCAGAATGGCCTTGGTGCGCGGTGTGATGGCGGCTTTCACCTTGGCCAGGTCAATATTGCCGGTATCAGCGTCCACATCCACCAGCACCAGCGTCGCGCCGCAATACAGCACCGTGTTGGCAGTAGCCACGAAGCTCATGGGCGTGGTGATGACCTCGTCGCCCGGTCCAATGCCGAGTGCCTTCAGCGCGATGAAATTCCCCATCGTCCAGCTGGTCACGCCCACGCAATATTTCGCGTCATACATCGCCGCGAATTGCTTTTCGAACGCGGCGGTCTTGGGGCCGGCCGACAGAAAGACGGAATTGATGGCTTCGGCGACTGAGTCAATCTCAGCCTGGCCCAGACTGTGCTTGTAAAAATCAACCTTCATGGCGCGCGCTCCCCGCGGAATTTGGTATGGCTTGTTACAGGATAAAGCCTGCTATACCATGCTCCAATCCCCGCCGAAACGAAGAAATCACGGTCAATAAGTTTCATGGCACTGCCCACCATTCTCGCTTTTGTCGGCCAGAACGCCAACCAGGCGCTGCACTGGGCTTCCGCTGGCCTGGGCGGCCTGTTCGGCACCTATGGCCTGCGCACGGTTATCATTAATTTGAACGATGCTGATTATGGTAAACAGCTTGAGACGGAGCTACGCTCCGGCAGCGTCCTGTTCGCCTTCGGCTTTGCCGGGATCGGCGCCAGCCTAGAGGGTGAACGCGGCAATTTTTGGGATGGTGTCGGCATACCGTTTCTCTCGCTGCTTTATGACCATCCGGCTTATATCATCGGCAACCACCGTTTGCCCGCTCGCTATGTTTATAATTGCTACCATGTCCGAGATTTTTACGAAGCGCAGCGCGATTATGTCCGCAGCTCGCAGCCGGCGCGGTTATTTCCACAATCTTTTGCCTTCAACCCGCCAGCACGCCAACGCCCCTGGCAGCAGCGCGATGGCCACATTGTCTATCTGAAAACCGGAGAAAACCCTGCAGCCTTAACGGTGGCCTGGGCTGATAAGCCGCCCGTGGTGCGGGAGTGCATCCAAGCGTTGATTCGCGCCGCGCAGCAGCGCACGGATTTTTATCTGACTGACTATCTGGCTTTGCTCTTTCAGCAAGCCGGCTTGGTGCGCGAAGTGCATGACAAGGAGTTCTGGTATTGCCTTCAGCAGGCCGACCGCTATATCCGTGCCTGGCGTAGCGATCAAATGGCGCGCGCGCTACAGCCTTTTCCAGCGCTAATTTATGGTAGTGGCTGGGATTATTTGTCACTGCAGGGACAGGCGCAGTTCCGCCCTGCCATAGACAGTAACCATATGCCGGAACTTTTCGCGTCCAGCCGTTACGTGGTAAACACCAATCCTTTTTTCCGTCATGGATTACATGAACGTACCGCCTATGGGCTGGTCTCCGGCTGCGTGACTCTAACGGATGCCAATGATGCCGGCCAGGAGATTTTCGGCGATCTGCAGCATTACGCTAGCTTTAATTGGGCAGGCGGATTGCCTGCACTGCAAGATTCCATTGCCACTTTGCTGCGCGCCGACAATGATGTGGTGGCGGCAAGCATGGCCGCCGAAGCACGACTGCTGCAGCATTGTCATCATGAAGCGATGTTCCAATCCTTCCTTGAAGTCGTACGCCATGCGCGCGAGGTTGTGGCATGAACCTTTGGTATGAACAACTGCCCTTGTCATTGCAGTCATTGGCGCAGAACCTGCTGCAGCAACTCCTGGCTCAGGGGTTGAATATGGAGCAAGCGCAGCAAAAAATCCTGGCGCCCGCCAGCCGAGCCTGGCTGATCGAGCAGGGGCAACATTCGCGTCCGTTCGTGGTTCTGGAAGACGCAGCAACGGAGCATTGCCCGGCTGATCTTCTAGCGCTGGAAGCGGCGGAACGTGCCGCGCGCGAGGCTTCATGAGCAGTCTGTCCAGTAACCTGGCTGCTTTGCGCGCAGACTTGGCGTCATACCCGACGCAACGTGCGGCGCAGCCCGCCATGCTGGCACAGTTGCGCGAAAGCATGCCTGCCTGGTGCGACTTGGCGGCTGCCGAACCGGAGGCGCTCAGTGCGTTTCTTAGGCGTGCTGTGCGCGATGAGCCAGCGCTGACATTGCTCCTAGGCAGCGCTCTTTTTGCTCATCATGGTCGACCGGATTATTTCCAATCTGCTGTCGCGGCCTGCGCTGTGTTGCCGACTTCAGCATCAGAACGTTTCGAATCCTTCATCTGGCTGAATTATCTGCTCACTATGCACAAGGCCGCCTGCAGCGACGCCGACTACTTCGCGCTGCGTCAGCGACATCTGGCGCCGCTCTATCG
>CAYOGS010000293.1:0-2934 GCA_964403435.1 uncultured Rhodospirillales bacterium
CCCGACCTGTCGCGTTTACAGCTGCAGTCAACCGGGCCGTGGCAAGCAGGCATTGAAAGCCTGAGTGGGCAACCGTCTGGACGCGCACCTGATCTCCTGCTGATGATTTCCAGTACCCAGTCACAGATCGCCGAACATTTAGGCGTGCACCTCTCTACCGAAAGCCGGGTTGTAAGGCGTGGGCGTACTTAAAGAGAAGGCATGGTTCGTTAACGCAAAATTTGAGCCAGATCCCACGAGTTAAATTGATCCGGTGCTGGAAACCGACTTCGTCGTTACGCTGGAAGCAATCTGGGTCGGCTTCGTGTGGATGCGCAACATCAACAAACAGCAGGGGCGAAATCGGCCTGCAGGCCAATGAATACGCCACTCGACTTCGTAATATTTGCCGTGCCCGCTCTCGTCGCGTGTACGTAGCTTTTGGCTCTCCGGGCAGCCGGCGCGCTCAGCCAAGCCGATCCAGCGGGCTGGCAACGCCACGACCGACGTTAGCCCGCAGCCAGTGCCATGGTTCTGTCCGGAAAAGCTCTCAACACCTTCTTGTCTGCCGTCACCAGCTTTGTGTCGAGCTTGATTGCCAACGCAATAAATTCACAGTCGTATCCCGAACAATCGCTGTCACGTACCAGCTCAAGGACAGATCGCGAGTCAACTTCAAACTCCGCCCCAGAGAGAAGGTCTTCTGCTTCGCTTTGTATGCTGCATGCCTGCTCAAACGTAAGAGTTTTCCGCCTCGTATATCCAGCCAGAATGTTACGAAACTCGCTACGCCATAGAACGGGAGCCGCCCATTCCGCGTCTTGCTCTAGCAACGCCTCCGCGTTAGCGGTGCGCTCACCCGGTAGGTATAGGTACGCCATGACGTTGGAGTCCACCACAATCATGGCCGCCCCGCGCGTTTCAATTCATCAATGTCACAGACCTTGAATTGCCCCTTCGGTAAAGCTGCTCTGAGTTCCCGAGCACGAGCCATTCTTTCGGCGGGCGTCACCTTGGCTGGTAACAATACCGCCTCAAGGCAAACTATCGCTTCGCTATTCATGCTGCGGCGGTGCGTTTCGGCAGAAAGCTTTAACCGGTCATATACGAGGTCCGGAATATTCTTTAAAGTCAGGGTAGTAGGCATATTAATCTCCAACCATAATGGAACCATTATGATTCCTCCGCACCCATCTCGTCAAGATGAAACTACTTGCAAGCGCCAAAATGCGGGCTAACCCACAGCTGTGCGCGAATTTGACGTCGGCGGGCAGTTGCCCGGTGCTGACGAGGGCGCTGCGCCGGGTGTTGGTCTGGGAAAGCGTAAACAGGGAAGCGTAAACAGGAGACCACGGTTTTTTGGAAACGTAAACAGGAGACCACGGTTTTTTGGAAACGAACAGAGCAGGCATAGCAGCAGAAAGAAAAATCGTGGTCTGAAAATCATCTAGCCGGCCTCCCACCGCCGTGGTACTGGCGGGGTTAAAGTGAGTTTGCGAACGTACTTCAACCAACGGGAGACCAAGATGAACTATAGCGGAATTGACCTGCATTCAAACAACAGTGTGGTGACCGTGACAGACGATGATGATCGGGTAGTAGCGGAGAAGCGCCTGCCCAATGATCTGGCGAAGATTCTCTCGTTTCTCCTGCCTTGGCGAGAAGCGTTAGCCGGTGTTGTGGTCGAATCGACCTTCAATTGGTATTGGCTGGTCGATGGACTGCAAGCGGCAGGCTTCATCGTGCATTTGGCCAATACCACAGCGATCAAGAAATACGAAGGACTCAAGCACAGCGGCGACGAAACCGATGCCCGTTACCTTGCTCACCTGCTGCGACTGGGGATACTGCCGACCGGCACCATCCTGCCACCCGAACAACGCGCCGTACGCGATCTGGCGCGGAAGCGCATGCAACTGGTGCGCAGCCGCACCAGTCATATTCTTGCTGTCGAAAACATCACCGCCCGCCAGCATGGTGCGCGGATCAGCAGCAATCAGGTTAAGCGCCTGACATCCGATACCATCGACCAGATGGCGCTGCCAGTGGATATTGCACTGGCGATCAAAGCCAACGTAGCGGTTATCGAGACACTTTCCGCGCAGATCGACCTGCTTGAAAAACGTCTGCAGGAAAACATGAGGGCACGAACGGAATACGGACTCCTGACCAGCGTACCGGGTATCGGCCAAGTGCTGGCTACCACGATCCTGCTCGAAACGGGGCCGATCGACCGCTTCGCCGCCGCTGGCAATTTCGCCTCTTACGCCCGTTGTGTCGACAGCGTGCACACCAGCAATGGCAAGAAAAAGGGTGAAGGGAACACCAAGAACGGCAACAAGTACCTGGCCTGGGCCTTTGTCGAAGCCGCGAATTTTGCGCTGCGCTACTGCGCCGAGGCCAAGCGTTTTTACGAACGGAAGAAGGCGAAAACGAACAACGCGGTGGCCATCAAAGCGCTGGCGCACAAGTTGGCGCGAGCCTGTTTCCATATTTTGAAGGAGCGCAAACCATTTGATGTGACGCGCTGTTTCGCATGAGTAACGACGGCGACCGGCAAGCCCGGATTTGGGGACTGGAGCGACAGCCATTTGGTCTGAATGGGAGGTCGGTTCGCCGTCACCGATTTGTAGCAAAAGCGGATCGCCCGCAACGTGAGCCAGCAAGGGATTGGCGCTGGGAGACCAGCAACCACGGGTCTGTGATTAACCCATTGGACACGGTGCGGCACCAACGTTTTTCTGGGGCGGCGAAGCCGCCAGGGCGACAGGCAGCGTCATCGTCGTTCGCTTGATCCTGATGGGTGTCTGGCGCGATTCGTCGCAGCCATGAAACGAAGAAACGGGCGCGGTCGGCAACTGCAAACGGAGTTTTGAAGCATTTAAAACTGGCGGCTGGCGCCGCCATGGAATTGTTTACTCGCTTGACTGGAGCCGGCTAATGGGTGTCCCCCAT
>CAYOGS010000294.1:0-2926 GCA_964403435.1 uncultured Rhodospirillales bacterium
CGTGAACACAGCGCGGCGGTATCTGAATCACAGAAGTGACACAAGACATAGGCGTCACGCATTTTGATACGCTCACCGTCGATATCGATGCCAAGCGCCTTAATCTGCTGCAAGGTGCGGGAGAATGTCTCCGGCGTGATGCCGAGATAGTTGGCAACGGTCTGCTTCCGGAAGGGCAGCGTGAATTCCAGACTGTCTGGCGCCATTTCGAGATGGCGCGTGAGAAAATAGTAACCGACCCTTTGCAACGGCGACTTGATATTCATCGCATCGATTTGATGCATGGCATTCTTGTAATGACGCGCGACGATGCGCAGGAGATTAGCGGCAAAAGCCGCATCGTCCAGCACATGCCGCTTCACGATATGCGCAGGCAGGAGCAGAAGTTGCGATGGTTCCATAACCTGGACATTGATGGGTGAATCGCCGCCCATGAACATGACCGCTTCCATGCACGTATCACCGGGCAACAACATGCGAATTGTTGCTTCTCTGCCTTCGGCGTCCATGCGGAATGTGCGGGCCGCGCCCTTAATGACCATATAAAGGCATTCGGGCTTATCGCCTTGCTGAACTAAAACATGCCCTGCGGCAAAATTTCGCAATGACGAAGCCTGAAGCAAGGTCTGCAGGCTGGCCTCAGTAATACCGCTGAATAGGCCTGACTTTTCATGCCCTTGGCTGGCATGCAGGACTTCAAGTTCTTTCACGGTCTTCGGCATGAGGACTTGGCGCTCCGCATCGCTTGATTCAGATCAAGAGCTTTCAGTTTAGCAGGTGTCACACAGCTTGCGGAAATTCTTTCTGAGGCCTGATTCAGTGCCGAAACGCTGCATATGAATGGAAAGACAATGACCGTAAGGAAAACAGACCAGACGCGCGCTCTTGTCCTGAGTACGCTGGCGTTTACGACAAGCTTTGCGGTCTGGACGATTTTCTCCATCATCGGCATACAGATCAAGCAGAACCTTGGGTTAAGCGATACGGAGTTCGGCCTGCTGGCGGGCACCCCAATTCTTGTCGGCTCCCTGACAAGGATATTCCTCGGCATCTGGGCTGACCAGTATGGCGGTCGATTGATTTATAGCGGTTTGATGGTGTCGGCCGCTATAGCGACCTGGATGCTGACATGGGCAGAAAGCTACCACCAATTTCTGCTGGCAGCCGCTGGCGTTGGCCTGGCGGGTGGCTCTTTCGCGGTCGGGGTCGCCTATGTCTCCAAATGGTATGAAAAAGGGCAGCAGGGCACAGCTCTGGGCATTTTTGGCGCTGGGAATGTCGGGGCTGCGGTTACGAAGTTCTGCGCGCCGTTCGTCATGGTGGCGGCTGGCTGGCAAATGGTGGCGCAGATATGGTCGGTGACCCTGCTGGTTATCGGGGTTCTGTTCTGGCTTTTGAGCAAGGACGACCCGGATCTGCGCAGCCGCCGCACATCCGGCCGGAAATCGCCGGGTCTCTTCGAGCAACTGGCGCCGCTTAAAAAGCTCCAAGTCTGGCGTTTCTCGCTTTACTACTTCTTTGTCTTCGGGGCCTTCGTCGCCCTTGCCTTGTGGCTCCCCCGCTATCTTACCGGAGCCTACGGCATGGATATTAAAACCGCAGGCATGGTCGGGGCTGCCTATTCAATTCCCGCCAGCTTGTTCCGCATCCTCGGTGGTTGGCTCTCTGACCGGTGGGGGGCGCGCAAAGTTATGTATCTCACTTTTGCCGTTTCGACCGTGTGTTGCTTCCTCCTCTCCTACCCGTCAACGCAGTATATTGTTAAGGGCATCAAAGGCCCCGTCGAGTTCACGCTCAGCATGGATATCTTGCCATTCACGGTGCTGATCTTTGTTCTGGGCTTCTTCATGTCTTTGGGCAAAGCCGCCGTCTTCAAGCATATACCGGTTTACTATCCTGACCGAGTTGGCGCCGTCGGCGGAATGGTCGGCATGATTGGCGGGCTGGGCGGCTTTATTCTCCCCATCGCCTTCGGCGCGCTGAACGACCTCATCGGGATCTGGACAAGCTGTTTCATGCTGCTTTTTGCCCTGGTCGCCACAGCTTTCCTCTGGATGCATTTCTCCATTCGCGCGTTGGAGCGTGCCCAGAATCCAGCTTTGAAGAAGCCCGCTGACCTCCCTGAATTCGGACAGCAGCCGGCACATAACAGTAGGAGTTAACATGAGTAGAGTTTTGCAGACATGGCACCCGGAAGACGCTGCTTTCTGGCAATCCCAGGGACGGCGTATCGCGCGCAAGAATTTGTGGATATCCGTTCCAGCATTGCTGCTGGCGTTCGCGGTCTGGATGGTCTGGAGCGTTGTGGTCGTCAATCTGCCCAAAATCGGCTTCAGCTTCACGACAGACCAGCTCTTCTGGTTGACGGCATTGCCGGGTCTGTCCGGGGCGACGCTGCGGATTTTCTACTCTTTTATGGTGCCCATATTTGGTGGTCGGCGTTGGACGGCAATCAGCACAGCCTCGCTGCTCATTCCTGCTGTCGGCATCGGCATTGCCGTCCAAGACCCGTCGACCCCCTACAGCCTGTTTGTGCTTCTCGCCCTGCTTGGCGGACTTGGCGGCGGCAATTTTGCCTCCAGCATGGCCAATATTACCTACTTTTTTCCGAAAAAGGAGAAAGGCAGCGCGTTGGCGATTAATGCCGGGCTTGGCAATCTCGGCGTCAGCGCTATGCAATTCCTGGTGCCAATCGTCATAACTTTTAGCCTGTTTGGTTCTGTGGCCGGAGCGCCACAAACGGCTGGCGATAAAACGCTTTGGGTGCAGAACGCCGGTTTCATCTGGGTGCCATTTATTCTGGCGGCCACAGTGGCGGCCTGGTTCGGCATGAATGATATCGCGGATGCCAAAGCCTCCCTGAGCAGCCAGATGGCCATTTTCAAACGCAAGCATAACTGGCTTATGTGCCTGCTCTATATCGGCA
>CAYOGS010000295.1:0-2905 GCA_964403435.1 uncultured Rhodospirillales bacterium
ACCATGCCCTCCAGCATGCCCAAAATTTCCGTGTCGCTGATGCCGTCCATATTTCCGCTCGGCCGCACTTCAATATCGCGCTCGCGCATCTTGGCGATCATCATACGGATGGTACCAGTCTCGCGCTCCTGCTTGGCGCGCATCGCGTCCTTGAGTGCTTCCATGATTTTCTGGCGCAGTGACATTCATATCTCCTTAGAATAATTACAGTCTTGATATAGCGCGCCAAGCCAGGTTTGCCAACTTAGACGGCTTGCTGTGTTGTTTGAGGCACCCCAACGAACTCCGGCACCAGCTGCTGCAGCTGGCGGCGCAGCGCCACAGCGTCGCCGTTGGCAGCAGCCATTTTAATCAGTTCGTCGTTCAGGGTGCGGATGCGGTCAGGATCGGCCGGCAGTGCCGAGAGCAGGTTAACTCCATCAACCGCCGCCTTGCGCATGTTTTCAGCCCCGCCGGCCAGTTCTTCATGCAGCTTCTCACCCGGCCGTAAGCCGGTATATTGGATGGCTATATCTGTGTCAGGCTTCTTACCAGCCAAACGGATCATCTGACGCGCCAAATCGAGAATCCTGACTGGAATACCCATGTCCAGCACCAGAATCTGCCCACGTTCATCCGCCGCTTGCCGCGGGTTAACGGCAAAGGCCGATGCTTGCAGCACCAACTCCACCGCTTCGCGCACCGTCATGAAATAGCGGGTCATCTCCGGGTGGGTTACGGTGAGGGGGCCGCCTTGCGCCAGTTGAGCGCGAAAGCGCGGCACAACGGACCCAGTGGAACCGAGTACGTTGCCGAACCGCACAGCCAGGCAACGCGTGCTACCCCCCGCCATATCGCGCCCTTGAACATACAATTCGGCGGCGCGCTTGGTGGCGCCCATGATGCTGCTGGGTTTAACGGCCTTGTCCGTGGAGATCAACACCGCCGCAAGTGCACCAGCCTGACAGGCACAATCCATGACCAGTTTAGTGCCCAGGACGTTGGTCAGCACAGTTTCACGCACATTTTCTTCAGCAATCGGAACATGCTTTAGCGCGGCAGCATGAAAGACTAGTTCCGGTCGTGCCTGGGAAAAAATATCCTGAAGTCGCGTCGCGTCTCGCACGTCGGCGAGATGCGTACGCAGTACAAGATTAGGAAATTTTTCGCGCAGTTCGAGCTCAATGGCATAAAGATTGAACTCGCCGTTTTCAATAATCACCAGCTGTGCTGGTCGCAACCCCGCGATCTGTCGGCATAGTTCTCCGCCGATGGTGCCGCCACCACCTGTGACCAGAACACGCTTGCCGGCAACTAGTGCGGTGATCGCATCGCGTTCCAGGACGGTTTCAGCCCGTCCAAGTAAGTCTTCGATCGCGATTGGCTGTTCTGTTAATGCGGTAGTGGAGGCATCATGCAAACTTGTCAACTGCGGCAGGCGTGAGAGTTGTAGTCCTTGCTGCTGTGCTGTCTCCAAGAGGTTCTCCCCGCCGCCTGGTGCCGCGCGGGTTAGGATGAGGCGTGCCGGTGCCTGACCCTTGGAACGCAGTTGTTGCATGATCTCCGGTAATTGGGCCAGGGTACCCAACACCTTGACCCCGTGCAGTTCGCGGCCGACACGCCGGTCGTTTTCGGCGATCACGCCGACCGCACGGTAAGGCGCATGTGGGTTGGCCACCAGGGCGCGTATGAATAAATCGGCCTCGTCGGCAGCGCCATAGAGCAACACCGGGCTTTGTCCATTACCCGCCAGCGACCACAACGAGGCCAGCCGCTTTTCGCGTAGCATGCGGAAAGCCAGACGTGTGCCGCAGAGAAGGATGATGAGCAGCAGCCAGACGATTGCGGGTGTTGTGCGCGGAACATCTGCCAAACGCGTGAGCAAAAAAGCCGCTGGTAGGTAAATTAGCACGGCCAGCGTTACAGCTTTAACAATTGTGATCAAATCGCGCACAGAGGCGTAAGCCCAAATGCCACGATAGAGACCGGAGAATAAAAATACGGCCCCACTGATGACAGCAAAAAGCAACGCATTACCAAACAAATGCGCGGCTGGAATAGACAGCACGGCCTCGCCGTGCCGCAACGCCATGCCAAGCAAAAAAGCCGCAATAGAGGCAGCTAGGTCATGACTGAAGGCCAAAATGGTTTTGAGGCTACGCTGCACTTTGCCCTGACCGTTGTTCGATTGCTGCCGTTACGCGTTGATTTTCCAGGCCTTCGGCCGTGGCCAATGGGCTAATCTAAGCAACAGTAAGGCCACCGGCAAGGGCGCCGCCAGGCAATACCAAGGGGAGAAGATCAACCCCAGCATGGCAATGCCGACCAAGACTAGGTTACAAAAGATAATGTTCAATACCACTATATCATGCCGGCCTGCGACAAGCGCGGCGCGTTGGTAATAATGCGTGCGATGTGGCAACCAGAACTTTTCACCGGTCAAAATGCGACGCAACAAAGTCAGCCCTCCATCAGCCAGATAGTAAAGTGATAAGGTGAGGGCGATATACCAGTAACCTTGTTGAACCAGAGAGAGCATGCTGTATCCAACAATATAACCGAGCGGAACACTACCTACATCGCCGAGAAATATTTGTGCCGGATGCCAATTATAGGAAAGGAAAGCCAGGCAAGTGCCAATTATGACACCCAACAGCCAGATATCAGGATAGACCTGTGGCCGCAGGACAGAGCCAGCCGGCGCGAGTGTTAAAACCACGAAATACATGAGCAACTGGCCGCCCAGGACTGTAACAGTCTGGCTGGCGGTAATTCCGTCAATACCGTCCATGAAATTATAGATGTTGACGAATCCGAGCCAAAGCAAGCCACAGAACACATATACGAGAGATGCGGGTAGATAAGGAAATATTCCAGGCAGATTTGGCATAGCGATGTGTCTTTTTTAAACTTCTCTGTGCTGTAG
>CAYOGS010000296.1:0-2904 GCA_964403435.1 uncultured Rhodospirillales bacterium
AGATTTGGCATAGCGCTGAGTCCGAGGGCAACGGCACTGGCCTGGACAATTAAACGATAGACCGCGCCTAAACCCATCAAATCATCAATCCAGGAAACAAGTGCTACCAATAACATCGCACAAGCAATGCTTATCGCCGGCATATTCAGGCAGTCCTGAAAGAAGACTTTGAGAAACGCCATCGGCATTCCCAACATTTGTAGTGGTGATGCCGCATAATGAACAGCAAACAGCCAGGCCATAAGAAACAGTGTGTAACCACAGACGGTTACGACAATCACCCAGCCGCCACCACGTGGCACCTCACGAAAATGCATGCTGCGTTCATTCGGTAGGTCAAAAATGCCGTGGATGCGTAAACTTTCATACAATCCACGTAAAAAAGCACGGCTATAACCAAACAGCGTAAAGATACATAAAATAGCCATCAGAATGATGAAATAGTTTGGCTGAGAGGCCATCTTTTCATCGCTGAACGCGCTGTAGAGCGGGGGCGCTTGATCGAAACTGAATATGTAATCGATTAAATAGACGAGTAGGCAGGAAAGTGTGGTTATTCCACCGGTGCCGATGACATTTTGCATCAAGTAAAGGTAAAAACAACCACGGCCTGGTCTGTGTGAACCTAGCATGATTGCTTCCTAGTTGTACTGCCTATGCCCAAACGAGGCCCGCTATATTCGAGTTGTACATCCTGCCACCAATCCTGGCGTTCTAGATACCAGCGCACTGTCAAGTCTAGGCCTTCATCCAGCGCAATTTGCGGGTGCCAGTCCAATGCCCTGGTTTTACTATCATCCAACGCGCAACGATAATCGTGGCCGGGGCGGTCGGCGGCAAATTGTATGAAATTACGGTGTGGGCAATGAGCGCTTTCCGGCTCCAACCGGTCGAGGATATCGCAGATTTTCTGAGCGAGCATAAGATTGCTGATTTCATTGCCACTGAGTAGGTAATTCTGCCCTGTGCTGCCTCGTTGTAAGACGGTTGTTAAGCCGATTACAGCGTCTTGAACATGGAGCCACTCGCGCCGATTATCGCCAGTGCCATAGATTGGTATGATTTCGCCGTGCATCGCCTTCAAAATAATCGCCGGGATAAATTTCTGCGGAGATTGATAGGAACCATAAACATGACAAAGTGTGGCAATGACTGCGGGCAAGTCATAGCTTTGATGCCATGCCTGTACCAACCCAGCAGCGGCAGATTTGCTGGCAGCAAAGGGGCTGCTGGGGGCATGAGCTGTATTGGGTGTTGCCAGTTGGTTGCCCGGCTGGTTGCCATAAATCTCATCAGCCGAAACATGAAGCAAGCGAAAGTCTTCTTGAGCAAAATCAGGCAGCTGGCGCCAATAGTGTAGCGCTGCCTCAAGGATATTGTAGGTGCCAAGAATATTGGTTTGGATGACTGGAGCGGTATCGTGTGAGCCACGATCCGGCATCGGCATGGCAGCAAGGTGAAGAACGGCATCTGGTTGCAGTGCCAGTATCAAGTCTTGAACTGGCGCTCGCTCCAGGAGGTTGAGGCGATGTAAAGTAAAGTTGGGCAGTGCTTCGAGTTCCCTTGTGGTGCGTTGATTTGTCACAGCGGTCGCTATGTCCACGCCATGCACGATAGCGTCCGGCAACGCCGCGAGGCGCCGTGTCAGCGTGTTACCGATAAAGCCAGTCGCACCCGTAATCAGATAACGCATGTTAATTACCCATCAAGACAACGAAGCATATGGCGAATATTGCCCTCATGCCAGCATTTGCTGTCGCCGACAGTTTTAGAGCTAATCGCCCTGACCGATGAGAGCAAGTGTTTCGCCTGTGGCGTAACGAAAGAAATGCGTCAAATGAACCGCTTCTCCATAAGCTAGGAGCTGGTTGTCATCGGTGATGATCTGGCCAACCGAGTCAAAAGCCTTGAGCGCGTCACGATCGAGACGCAAGGCACCTCGGATTTGATCGGGCGTATATTGGCGTGCGATTACATTGCGTTCCAACCCAGGCCATTGCCGCCCAAGCGGATAGTCCACATCGGCAGTACCTAACAATATGCCAGTCTTGGATGATGGGTCGAGCCAAAGAATGGCGTTAGGAAAGGCTGTGGTGAATGTGTGGATTATTGCGGCGCCATACTTCGGTGCAACCGCATGGAATGGCACCCATTGGGCGACGATCCCTTGCGATGTCAGTCTGCTGCGCACTAATTCATAGAATTCTTTAGAATAGAGCGCATTGACTCCTGCAAAACTTGGCGGCATCGGCTCCAGCGTGATAATGTCATAGTGTTTGGTCGTGCGGCGCAGATAAGCGCGCCCGTCCATGACGATCTGGTGAACGCGTTGATCTTGCAACACGCCCTCATTTTTGTCGAAATGATGTGCCAGCTTGAAAATGCGCGGATTGATGTCCACGATATCAAGATTGGCCGGATTTTCTTTACGTACCGCATTTGAAGTCTGACCCGTACCGAAGCAGATAACCAGGGCTTGACGCGGGTCAGGATGCAGCAGCATCGGTACATGACCCATCCACGCCATATAGCTGTCGAGGCCGTTTCGTACTTGTCCCTTAAGCTGCGAAGCGGCAAAAAAACCGTCAATTACCAATGCACGGCCCCCGTTGGAAAATTCGACCGCTGCTATGGTTGCTTCAGGACCCTCATAAAAACCCAGCAGCTTCGTCGGCCAGCCCGCGCCATAATTGAGCCAACCAAGCATGCGTATGCGGCCAACACCAGATTCGCCAAGAAAGGCGATGACCAGTCCGGCCGCGAGAGCGCCGTAACCAATGAGCCGCAGTTTGGGCCTGGGGGCAGCGATGATCGCAGCCACTAGTATCGATCCACCTGCCAGCCATGAAGTTTTGGCAAAACCTATGAACGGTAGCAGCACCCACGCCGCGAGCAGTGCACCTG
>CAYOGS010000297.1:0-2894 GCA_964403435.1 uncultured Rhodospirillales bacterium
CGCCTTCACCTTAATCAGTTTAGGGATTTTATGGTTTTTGTGGAGATTTGGAGCAAAAATATTTTGGGCATTTACGAAGTTAGACACGATGCGCGCATCAAAAACGACGCCAGATAATAGTCTACCGCAGGGGCCAACAGCTATATGGCTAGGAGAAGGTTCAAAGAATGGAAAGGTAGTAGGCAATAGAATTAAGGGATACAAAATCGGAATAGTTGATTTAGGTACAAACAACACACACGAAGATAACTATATAGAGAGCAGCGATAGCTTGCCTTTAACTGGCTCTCCAATCAGTGGAAATAACAATTTTAGCCCGAGTCAGACGCACCATCATCACTACGCGGCGTCCACAAAGCGAATGACACCGAGTGATTTTGTCTCGAAATTAGCATCACTACCAAAACCCGATAATTTGATTATTCAGGTCAGGGTGTACGGCCAAGATGGTGAAACAATCGCTTATGGAGGCGATATTCTACACTCACTTATTAATGCAGGGTTTAAGGCTTCCTCATTTGGAAACGATGGCGGCACTGAACATTTCGTCGGAGTAAAAGTCGAATATGCTCCGAATAGTGAGTCGTTCCGAATTGGCGTTGCTATCGCCGAAATGTTACGTAGCACAGGCGATGTTGTTAATAGAATGCCTGGCCCTACTGATTGGGAAGGTCAGATTTTTGTGAGAGTTGGAGTCGGCCATCTATAACCGTAGACGATGGAAAGCGTATGCGTTGCCACAAACTTCATATGCTGAAACTATAAGCCACATAGAGAAAAGTATTTCTCACTTCATGGTATGACCCGCTCGAACGTGCTGATTTAGTCTAAGTAACGTCGAATAAGGTTGTTTGAAGTGCTTCTGTGGAATTCGGTGCCAATTTGGGTGCCAAAGTAGATTTTGCTTCCCTCAAAAGGCATCTAACACTATGATTTCATTGGTGTGCGCCCGTAGCTCAGCTGGATAGAGCATCGGTTTCCTAAACCGGGGGTCGGAGGTTCAAATCCTCTCGGGCGCACCAAATTTTGTTTTTACACCCTACTCCATTATGCCCATACCACATACTCATGATAACCCCTGATTGTTTAGCATCCTATTTGGTGAGCATCTGCAAGCCGCATGGGACCTGTTTTAGATGCGCCGTTGTCAAGCCAGCCAATTCTGCGTAGCTTAATGGTTGCAGTTTTTTTGCTTCGTAAGCTGGAGTCATGATGAACAAATTCATCAAAGAAAATATTGTGCTGGTGCTGGGCATCAGCCTACCCTTGCTGCTGGTGGCGCTTTTCGCACTAGCCAGCACACTGCCAGCGTTGTTTGTGGAAGACCCCAAACATGATTTTATCTTTTCCGACAATAATTACGGTCAATTGCGATTTGAGGTCGTCAACGAAAAACTGCATCTACGGCAGGTACCAAACCAGTATGCGGCGCCCGTTGAGCCACCTTTGCTCTACCGTTATGTCGCCGCCACCGGCAAAACACAGAAGCTAAGCTATAAATTGCCGGAGATGCCCAAATTGCCGGTGCAGGGCATTAATAATGTGAACGTCAACACCAACATCAATATACCGGTAGATCCCACCAAGCCGCCGACCCCAGACCAGGCGCGCAATGCCGCGAAGCTCGTGGCGGAAATTCAGCAGAACAACCCTGCCTTGCAAGACACTTTGTTCCCTTTGCCGGAATTCGCTGACCTGAGGTTGGACACCAGCAACGAAGCACCGGACGGCTATCGCTTCGCGTTTGGCAACTCTGGCTATTATGGTGGCGGACTAATTTGGGGCTTTGGCGGCTCTTACCACGAAGGCAAGGCGGCGCTGGTTAAGGATGGCAAGAAGGTGCCGGTGCACTTTAGCGGCTCTGGCAATGATTATTACCGTTCGCCCAACTTCATCGGCTGGGTCATCGCACCATGACACCGCGGGAACAGGCGCTCGCGCAGATCGTTACCCTGGCGCAAACGCACCAGTTGACCATCGAGCAGATTCAAACGGCGCTGGGCAAGCCGCAGATCGAAGCCAACAAGAAGGACGGCTCCACCCTTACCCGCGTCTTCACCTATCTTGGCGGTATTTTTATCCTCGCCGGTCTCAGCACATTCGTGGCGATGAACTGGGATTATCTGAATACAGCAGCCCGTATCATCATCACGCTTGGACCCGGCTTGGCCTGCCTGATCGTCGCAGCCGTCGCCGTGGCAAAAGACCCAATGGCGCGTATCTTTAATGTGCTGATCGTGCTGTCGGCATTGCTGCAGCCCACCGGCCTTTTCGTGGCGGTGTATGAATTTTCCACCGGCGGCGGTGACCCGCGTGTGGCGGCGGCGCTAATTTTCGGTGTCTTGGCGATCCAATACGGGCTGGTTTTCAAACATTTCCGCCGCACCGTGCCGCTTTTCTTCGCGATCTATTTTGCCTTCAGCGGCTTTGCGGCGCTGTGTTCCTGGCTAGGCATCCACTATGACCTGGTGATGTTCATCTGCGGTGCCAGTTTGGTTGCCCTCAGCTATGGCCTCCAGCGCACGCCATATAACGAAATCTGCGGATTCGGCTACTTTGTTGGCAGTATTTTGCTGCTGTGGCTGGGCTTCGATTTGTTACAAGGCACGATCTTAGAGGTTCTCTTTCTTGGCCTGGCATCGTTTATGCTCTATGTCAGCACCATCGTGAACAGCCGCGCTATCTTGATCACGGCCAGCCTCGCTTTGCTCTCTTATATCAGCTATTTCACGCAAAAGAATTTCCTGGACTCCTTCGGCTGGCCGCTCTCGCTGGTCGTACTTGGTCTGGTGTTCTTCGGCGTCAGCAAGCTGGCCTTGCGGCTGAACCGCAAGCTGGTCAAAGCGACCTAATGCTCGCCCATCATCACTGCCCCCTACCATGATGGTGTGGGT
>CAYOGS010000298.1:0-2874 GCA_964403435.1 uncultured Rhodospirillales bacterium
ATTCGCCGCCTTATAATCTGATTATTGTAATTCTCGAATTGAATTAGGAACCGCTCTTCCTTGTCGATATACCTCTGAACTTTCCTCGCTAATCTCTCAAGCATCTTGGTAGTGTCAAAACTTCCGAATATTCTCAGCTCCTGCTCAGAACTAATTGGCACCACCTCCTGATCACCCAGCAATTCAAGCGCCCTATTTCTCTGGCGCTCCGGCACATCGAGAAAACGATCATTGTGAATATAGTTTTCAGGAGTTTGGCCGCGATCACGCCGAAGTCCTTCGTACGGAAAATCTATACTGTTGTAGAGATACGAGGCCAAGAGTGATAGAAGCATCACACAGACGACAAGAAGTATTGCTCCCCGCATGGCGACACCTATTTTGGGGACTGCAGCTGGTTGAAGCGGATAATCTCCAATACTTGACCTACCGTCACAGAAGTACCGTTCGGCAGGTTGTTCATAAGATGGTTCCAATCCCATAGAAATATTGGATAACCTTTATGCCAGTTTGGGCCAGTCATGTCATGCGGCTATCCTCTCAAGTTGTGTTACAAAGGGATTGATGTCTTTGGCAGGATCGCTGCTGGGTGCGTGATTGCCTACGGCTTTGCCCGTTGCGGCATTTTCCGCGCTTATAACCGCAAAAAAGAGCTAAGCTGTCCAAGAAATTCTGGGAACTCCAAATTCCCACTTCACCCATAGTACTGCCGAATGTTTTTCCTCTTCAGTTATATCCATAGCCGCATGAGGCGCGTGAGGTAATGCAGAGAACGCTCACAGTTTTGGCTCTGTCATGTTGTGTCTTCGCCTATGCTGCTTTCGGAGGCACTTCCGAAGGGAATAGGCCAATCGAATTCTTTCCTTCTGAGTCCAATACCAAATACCACCTCACTCCTGAGGCACTAAGCGCCTTGAAGGCTAAAAGTAGCTTCGATCCGGCAGCTTCTCTTCGTATCTACCAGTACTATAAATTTGACCGACATAACGAAAGCAGTGCAACTGCTTGGCTAGAGTTTGCTGCGGAGCACGGGAATAGTGATGCCAAAGAAATTCTATCTACTAGGATCAAACTAATACTAGCGGCCGCAGAAAAAGGAGATGCTGTAGCTCAAAACCAGTTAGGCACCATGTACTGCCTTGGTGCAGGTGGCGTTGCTAAAGACCTTAAAGTCGCGCAGAAATGGTATAAAGAGGCGATACTAAATCGGAGCCTATCGGCGATAACCAATTTGGGCTTGTTGTATCAATTTACGGATTTTGAAGAACATAGCGTCAAAGAAGCTATGAATTTGTATCACTTAGCTGCGGCGAAGGGTGAAGTTGAAGCGCAGATTATGTTGGGATCCTTTTACGGATCGGGCGTGCACATAAAAAAGACATCCAAAGTTCAAAGAAGTGGTTTCAGGCGGCTGCTGAACAGGGCAACCCATATGCTCAGTATAGAGTTGGCTTGCTTTTCTATAACGGTGAATTGAGTGAAGTGAACTATCCTGAAGCGTTGAGGTGGTTCCGCCAGTCTGCAAACCAAGGGTATCCCTTGAGTATTGAAATACTGAGCCGTATGTACCGAACGGCAAAGGGTCTCCCCAATAGTGACGCTGAGGCTGACAAATGGGAGTCTATGCCAAAAAAAGAATGGTATCCTGATGTTGAAATATACTGCATGAAGCCTCTGTGAGCACCTGAGCTGTCCCCGGTTCAATGGCCAGAATTTAGTAACAACTCATTGGGCAATGGCTTTTGCAAATGCAGACTGATCTCTGTACCTGAAAGCCACTCTTTCTGCTCCTCTGGATCAATGATGATGACCGGCATGGCCTTGGGGTGAATTGGCCGCACAACATCGTTGGGTTCCGTTGTTAGGAAAGCAAACAGATTCCAACTATCGAGTTGGCGTGACCGGCGATTTTGTCCTGGCTGTTCTATGAGGCGTTCACCTTCCCACGGTCGCCAAACCCCAGCGAAGCAAGCGATCTCGCACCCTGGCACTTCAAACCATGTCGGATCGCGCACAGGCTCGGCGAATGAGGTGAACGGAACGAGACAGCGATACTTTGCTGACAGAAGATAGTCGCGGTTAGTGTCACGCCACCAACGGCTTTGTAGATTACGGATATTCGTAATGGGTGTTGTCTCGCTGGGGATCGGCGGAAAGCCCCAACGCATCATGGTCAGTTCCAGATTGCCGTCGTCCGTATTGATGATAACCGGCGCGTCCTGGTCAGGATAAACGTCCTCACGCGGCGCTAGATTGTCGGTCGCTGCCGTCGTTTTGAGCGACTTGCTCATGGCTTTAGCCAAATGGCGTATCTGGCTGACAGAGCCGCGCTGGGCGTAACGATTGCACATAACCGAAGTTACATAGTCAGGTTTTTGAGATAGGCATAGTGTACTGAAAAATCTTCGCCCATGGAACGCTCCAGCTTTGGCCGGACTTCTGCGTTAAAGAGCGGCAGCGCACGATGTTCAGCCACCAGCGCAATGATGGATGGGTTAATTGCTGAAATTGACTGCCTGTCTTGCAGATAGATGCTGTCAAAACCGGCGCGCTTCAACTCGCTCCTGACCTGATGCAAGTCGAAAGGCGTATGCCCTCTATGGATCTTCTGGTCTCCCGCTTGCGGAATGAATAGCGCGTAAGCATCGCTCTCGGTCGGAAAGATCGCCACATTCTTTGGCGCTAGCTTTGCTTCATAGACAACGGGTTGTGCGGTCTCCATATAACGGCTGCGACAGACTGCAAAGAACGCTGCTTCTACCAAGTCTGGTTGAAACCATACGCCAAGCCCTTGGCCTCTGGTCTCGTCAAACTGTTTTGTGCCTGGATAAGGGCTGCCGTGAAAGGCAGGGCTCGGGACGACGACGGATGCAG
>CAYOGS010000299.1:0-2852 GCA_964403435.1 uncultured Rhodospirillales bacterium
CGCGTTTGGCCTGCCGGCGGAGAATGCGGCGCGCGACAATAAGGTGCATCCGGCGGAATGGACTTACAGCAACATCGCAACCATGCGCGGCGAATTGCAGCGTATGGGGCTGGCGATTGACTGGAGCCGTGAGTTCGCCACCTGCGACGAGAGCTATTATAAGCAACAGCAGAAGCTGTTTATTGACTTCTTCAAGGCCGGGCTGGTCTATCGCAAGGAGTCCTGGGTTAACTGGGACCCGGTGGATCACACCGTGCTGGCAAATGAGCAGGTGATCGAGGGGCGCGGTTGGCGTTCCGGCGCGCTCGTCGAAAAGCGCAAGCTCGCGCAATGGTTTTTGAAAATCACCGACGCCGCCGACGATTTGCTCGCGGCGCTACCGACGTTGGAGCGCTGGCCAGACAAAGTGCGGCTGATGCAAGAGAACTGGATCGGCAAATCGTCCGGCGCCAAGTTGCGCTTCGCCCTGGTTGGCCGCAAAGACAGCGTGGACGTGTTCACGACGCGACCGGATACGTTGTTCGGCGCTTCGTTCCTGGCCTTATCACCTAATCATCCGCTCGCGGCAGAACTGGCCAAGAACAATGCCGATCTCGCCGACTTTATCGCTACCTGCAACCGCAGCGGCACCAGCGAAGCGGTGCTGGAGCAGCAGGAAAAATTGGGATTCGATACCGGCCTGATGGCGGCTCATCCGTTCGATGCCGATATCCAGCTGCCGGTCTACGTGGCGAATTTCGTGCTGATGGAGTATGGTACCGGCGCGATTTTCGGCTGCCCGGCGCATGACGAGCGCGACTGGGATTTCGCCACGAAATATGACTTGCCTATATTACCTGTGGTCACGCCTGTGGTTGACCATGATTTTGACGACGCGCCCTATACTGATGAGGGGGTGCTGCAAAATTCGCGCTTCATGGATGGCCTCAGCGTGGAGGCCGGCAAGCAGGCAGCAATCCGTGAATTGGAGAAGCTTAAGGCTGGTCATGGCACGGTGCAATATCGGTTACGCGATTGGGGCATCAGCCGACAGCGTTATTGGGGCTGCCCGATTCCGATGATCCATTGCGTCGCTTGCGGCGTGGTGCCTGTGCCGGCACAGGATTTGCCCGTGGCCTTGCCAAAGGATGTGACGTTCGACAAACCCGGCAGTCCGTTGCAGCATCATCCAAGCTGGAAAAACGTGAAATGTCCGCAATGTGGCAAAGCCGCGACACGGGAAACGGACACTTGCGACACTTTCGTGGACAGCAGCTGGTATTTTGCGCGGTTCTGCTCGCCGCAGCTGGCAGACAGGCCGGTGGACACCGCAGCGGTGGATTACTGGCTGCCCGTGGATCAATATGTTGGCGGCGTTGAACACGCTATTTTGCATCTGCTTTATGCGCGCTATTTCACCCGCGCGATGCGGCAGACCGGACATGTGAAGCTGGACGAACCGTTCAGCGGCTTGTTCACGCAGGGCATGGTCTGCCATGAGTCTTATAAGGATATTAACGGTAAGTGGCTCTACCCAGAGCAGGTTTTGAAGCAGGATGATGGCTGCGCGGTGCATACCGAGACCGGCGAGCCGGTTTCGGTCGGCCGTGTGGAGGTGATGAGCAAGAACAAAAAGAATGTCGTGCCGCCGGGACGCATTATAGACAGTTATGGTGCTGATACGGCGCGACTGTTTATGTTGTCCGACTCGCCGCCGGAGCGCGATTTAGAATGGACGGAAGCCGGTGTGGATGGCGCGTGGCGCTATATTAACCGGCTGTGGCGGATGGTGAGCGAGCCGAAACTGCAGCTGCCATCGATAGGGACACCGCTGCCGGCGGCTCTCGGCGAACGGGCGCAGCAGACGCGGCGGATCATTCATCAGACACTGGCGGCCATTGGGCAAGATTTTGAGCGGTTCCATTTTAACAAGGCGGTGGCGCGGGCGCGCGAATTAAGCAACGCGCTCGATGCGCTGGACAATGCCGCGTTGGGCGAGGACTGGGTGCTGCGCGAAGGGTTGGAGACGCTGACGCGCATCATTAATCCGATGCTGCCGCACATCAGCGAGGCGATGTGGGCAGAGCTGGGGCATACGACCGCACTGTGCGACACACTATGGCCGAGAGCCGACACGGCACTGCTCGTGCAGGACACGGTGACCATCGCGGTGCAGGTGAATGGGAAATTGCGCGCAACGTTGGAGGCGCAGCGCAATCTGCCGCAGGCCGAGCTGGAGAAACTTGCGCTGGGTGACAATAATGTGCAGCGGGCGCTGGGCGGCGGGGCACCCAAAAAGGTGATCGTGGTGCCCAACAAAATCGTGAGTATCGTAGCATGAAAAAGCAACTGGGCATTGTGGTGGTGCTGCTGGCGGTTTTGACCAGCCTGGTAGGCTGCGGCTTCGCGCCGCTGTATGGCACACGCAGCCAGGGCACGGCGACGACGGAGGCCGCGCTCAACCAGGTGCAGATTGCACAAATTCCGGATCGCAGCGGGCAGATGCTGCGGAACCGGCTTATTGACCGGATGTATCAGTATGGGCGGCCGGTGAATGCCGCTTATGAACTGACCGTGCGACTGAGCGAGGCGGAAGCCGGCTTAGGTATCCGGCGGGACGCCACAGCATCGCGCACTCGGCTCGATACCACGGCGCATTACACGCTGAAGCGCAAGAGCGACGGCAAGGAACTGATCAACCAGACGATCCGTGCTAGTGTCAGTTTCAACCAGTTGGACGCACAATATGCGACACTGACGGCGCGGGAAGATGCGCGGGCGCGGGCACTGAACGAGATTGGCGAGCAGATCGTCAACCGGCTGGCGCTGTATTTTGGTCATGACGCGCCAGAGTAATTCTGAGCGCGCTGATT
>CAYOGS010000300.1:0-2849 GCA_964403435.1 uncultured Rhodospirillales bacterium
GCTTTAGACATATCCATATTGGCCAGCGCCTTGCTGTCGGCCACGGCGGCGATGAATTCGTTCTTGTTCACTGGTGTAACTCCCTTTGTAATGAAAAGCCCCGACCGGCGAATCGGAAAATGCTTTGAAGCGCCGCTAAAGCGAAGTCTAGGCTGCTGCGAAAATTACTGTCAACGCGCAAACGGCGCGGTACGGATGATCCGCTTCACTGCCTTCATGTTCGGCGTGAACGACAACAGACAGCCCACTGATTTTGCAGCAATCCATACGATCAAATCATCGCCATGCCGCCATTGACGTGCAGCGTCTGGCCGGTGACATAACGCGCCTCGTCCGCAGCCAAATAGACCACAGCCGCGGCAATATCCTCCGGTTTACCCATACTGCCCAGCGGTATCGCGCCCATGATCTTTTGCTTCTGGTCGTCAGTCAGCACATCCGTCATCGCGGTCTGGATGAAGCCAGGCGCGACGCAATTAACCGTGATACCGCGCGGCGCCATTTCCTGCGCCAGCGATTTGCTCATACCGATTAAACCGGCCTTAGATGCTGCGTAATTCGCCTGTCCACCATTGCCGGTCACGCCAACAACGGAAGTGATGTTGATCACACGTCCCCAGCGTCGCCCCATCATGCCCTTCATAGCGGCGCGGATAAGTTTAAAAGCTGCGGTCAGGTTGACATCCAGCACGGCTTGCCAATCTTCATCCTTCATGCGAAGCGCCAGGCCATCACGCGTTAGCCCAGCATTGTTGACAAGAATATCCACACCAGCGCCCAACTTGACCTCAGCATCCTTCAGCAATTGCGCTGGGCCATTCGTGTCGCCGAGATTGGCGGGCACTGTGAAACTGCCCTCACCCAATTCGGTCTGCAGCGCCTCAAGCGCCGCCACCTTGGTGCCAGAAAGAGCAACGCGCGCGCCTTGCCGGTGCAAAGCCCGCGCTATGGCAGCGCCTAGGCCGCCCGACGCACCTGTGACCAGCGCGTTTTTTCCTTGCAGTGAGAACATCGTCGCAATCCCTTATGTTGCAGAAACGGTTTTCAAAAACGCCTCAATCTCCTCTGGCGTATGCAGGGAGACGGCGCTTACATCTTTGTCAATACGCTTCATCAGCCCGGCCAACACCGTGCCGGCACCGCATTCCACGATCTGCTCTACACCCAACGCCTTGAGATTTAGCATCGACTCGCGCCAACGCACCGCGCCCGTCACCTGCTGCACCAGTAGAGTACGAATCTGCGCCGGCTCCTGCACGGGAGCTGCGGTAATGTTGGCAACCACTGGCACAGCTAGGGGGCCGATGGTCACCCGTTCCAGAGCCGTTTGCATGGCCTCCGCCGCCGGTTGCATAAGCGCGCAATGGAACGGCGCACTGACCGGAAGCTTAACACTGCGCTTGAAACCGCGTTCCGCAGCCAGAGCAATGGCGCGGTCAATTGCAGCCATATGACCACTGATGACAACTTGGCCGGGCGCGTTGTCGTTTGCGGCCGCGCAGACCTCCTGTTTGCCGTCCGGGGTTAGCCGTGCGGCCTCTGCAATCTCCTGCGCCTGAACCATATCCACGCCCAGCAGCGCCGCCATGCCGCCTAGGCCCACCGGCACTGCCGCCTGCATGGCCTCACCGCGCAAGCGCAGCAGCCGTGCCGTATCGGCCAGACTTAACGCGCCGACAGCGCAGAGCGCGGAATATTCGCCCAAACTGTGTCCAGCCGCATAATGCACCAGTTGTGGCGCAGCTTTTCCGCCTTCGCGTTCCAGCACCTTCAGAACTGCCAGGCTCACAGCCATCAATGCCGGTTGAGCATTGGCCGTCAGGCGCAAATCCGCCTCTTCACCCTTAAACATCAGGGTGCTGAGTTTCTGCCCCAAAGCATCGTCAACTTCCTGAAAGACTTCCCGTGCCGAGGCAAAAGCGTCATACAGCGCCTGCCCCATACCCACGACCTGGCTGCCTTGCCCCGGAAATACCAGCGCGCGCTGCGTCATTTTCGCTCCTGCCCCTAAAGGGACAGCACTCAACCCGCTTGCCAAAGCGGTGTCAAGCCTGTCTATTGGCACCATAATTTCAGGGAGAAGGTATGATTCTCGTAACCGGCGGTGCCGGCTTCATCGGCTCGAACCTCGTGGCAGCGCTGGAGGCACTGGGTCATCGCGTGGCGGTATGCGACTGGCTCGGCAATGGCGACAAATGGCGTAACATTGCGAAGCGCGACCTGGAAGACTGCATCCGACCGGAAGACCTGACCGGTTATCTGGCGGCGAATGCTGATAAGATAGCTATGATCTATCATCTGGGCGCCATTTCTGCGACCACGGAGACTGACGGCGACGCCATCATCCGCAATAATTTCCGCCTGAGCAAAGACCTCTGGATTTGGTGTGCGCAGCATAATGTGCCGTTGGTCTATGCCTCTTCCGCCGCCACATATGGCGACGGCAGCGCCGGTTTTGACGACAGTGATGACCCTGAGCATCTGGCCAAGCTGCGGCCGCTGAATCTCTATGGCTGGAGCAAGCATTGGTTCGACCGTTGGGTCGTGGCGCAGGCCAAGGCTGAGAAATGTCCGCCGCAATGCGCCGGTCTAAAATTTTTCAATGTTTATGGCCCCAATGAGTATCACAAAGGCGCGATGCGTTCCGTCGTGCATCAGATTTATCCTGTCGCGGAACAAGGTGAATCCTTCCCGCTCTTCAAATCTCACCGCCCGGATTACGCCGACGGCGGCCAACTGCGCGATTTCGTCTGGGTCGGCGATGCCGTAAATATCATGCTGTGGCTGCTGGAAAATCCGCAGGTTAGCGGCTTGTTTAATGTCGGCAGCGGCAAAGCACGTAGTTTCAC
>CAYOGS010000301.1:0-1985 GCA_964403435.1 uncultured Rhodospirillales bacterium
GCCCTCGGTATGATCGTGCCTCCTGGAGTGGCTTTGGCCAGCCCCTATACCGAAACCCTGCAGGCCGCACTTCAGAATGATCCCACACATTACAATGAACGCATGTGGGAAGTGATCCGCGCCAACCCGGCCGACCGCGACCAGATTTTCAGCGAAGCCGTTCGCATGAGCATGAAGCACGAGATCGCGCTGCACCCGACCAAGAAGGCGGAAATCGTCGCACGATTCAAAAAACTCTACCCGCAATTGACGGAAGAACTGGAAGCCGAAGCCGCTGGGCAGAAAATGGCGATGAGCAGCGTGAAGTCCTTTCAGCAACCGATGAAACTTCGCTCATTAGCGCAAGATCCGGAATATGTAGCACCTGGCCATACTACTTGGTTCGGCCGCAATTGGCCGTGGGTGCTGCTCGGCGGTGCCGCCGCGGTCGGTGGCGGCGTGGCGATTGCTGTCCTTGCGAGCGATGATGGTGGAAGTTCTTCGGGCACAACCATTGTAACCCCGCCTACGATTGGCGAAGACGCGGAATATGCCAACCAAGGTGGGCTGGGGCGTATCAATGCCAGACCCGCACACGCGGCTGGTTTTACCGGACAAGACGTAATAGTAGCGGTGGTCGATTCCGGTCTGAATACGTTGCATCCGGACATCAAAGATAACATTGCGCCAGGCGGTTTTAACTACCGCGAAGGTACAACCGAGATGAAGGATTATCTGGACGCGCATTATCACGGCACCCATGTCTCCGGGACTATTGCCGCTGGTAAGAATGGTTTCGGCATGCTGGGCGTCGCGCCTAATGCCAAAATCTTGCCGCTGGCCGCTATCGGCGGCGGGCCTGCTGACGCGGTAGAGCAGGCCTTCAATCGCGCCACTGATTTAGGGGCGAAAGTTTCGAATGGTAGCTTCGGTCCGAATGATGATTTGGTTTCATTAATGGGCGAGAAAGGGCATCAGATTTGGTACCCCCAGGCAATCGCAGATGCTGACGCCATGCTCAATTTCGCTAACAACGGTGGGATATTAGTGTTTGCCGCCGGCAATGATCGTGGCTCTGTGTCAGACCTGATCAGCGACAATCCTACGGGGTATGGGTACTTGCCCTTCATCACGCCTGCCAATTCAGGGATAGCGACCGGACAGCCCGGCGCCTACCGCTATACCACCGACTTCGAAAATTTCAGTACACTTAGCGCCGATTATTCAAGCCTCGCGGATAAGTTGCTAGTTGTAGTGGCGCTTGACGAGAACAACGAAATCGCCAGCTTTAGCAACCATTGCGGTCTAGCAATGAACTGGTGCATTTCGGCTCCAGGCGTGAATATTCTGTCTACCATTGCCGGCTCTTCCTATGGCCTTTTGAGTGGCACCTCCATGGCGGCGCCGCATGTGACCGGAGCGGTTGCCGTGTTGTTGCAGCAGCATCCTGAACTAACCCCAGCGCAGGTTGTGACAATTCTGAAGGACACGGCGACAGACCTGGGCCCCTCGGGCATCGACCCGATCTTTGGCGTCGGTCTGTTGAATCTGCAGGCTGCGGTGTCAGCTTCTGGGCCATTTTCCATCATGACAGGCGTGAACATGAGCGGCGGAGGCAGCTTGCTGACCAACTCGTCCTTACGAGTCAGTCAGGCCTTCGGCAACAGCTTCGCCAACAAGCTGGCCGCGACGAAAATCGGCGTACTGGACGGCTATACGCGTAACTTCAAGGTCGCGTTGGGCAATCGCGTGACTTCGCGGCTCTCCAGTTTCAATGCTGACGCCACGCTGCAGCGCTTCGGGCGTGACTTCACGCAAAGATATCAGCTGGATGCGAATAACTCCGTCAGCTTCACCACGCGTTCGCGCAGCGGCGTGGAACGTGTTGCCGAAGTCGACCGCCCTCATAAAGAAAACTCGAAGACGTTCGATAGCTTCAGCTTCACACATAAGACCAGTGATGGTCTGGCCGTCAATGTCAGCCATCGTGACGTGCGCGCCAACTC
>CAYOGS010000301.1:1995-2846 GCA_964403435.1 uncultured Rhodospirillales bacterium
CCGCGAGGATGACCGGACGATGCTGACCGCGCAGGTATCGGCCAACGGTGTGGGCAACCCCTATCTTGATTTCGTTGCCGATGGTTACGCCAACAACGTGTCTGTGGATTTACCCTGGGAAGCACGCTTCCGCGCGACCACGGCCATGGGTAGCTCGGATGAGGATGCAGGACAGAACAATATGCTGGCCCTTGCGGAATTGGGTTATGGCGATAGCGAGACGGGCGTCACACTGGCCAGCGGTGCGTTAGTTGAGAAGGATCGCGTTCTCGGCTTGCACGGTGATGGGGCTTTCGCCCTGGGCAACGGCACCACCACTTGGTTTGGCGGCCTCACCGGCCAATGGCGGGTCGCACCCAAGACGCAGCTGGTCGCATCGTTCTATGCCGGTATGTCCGAAGCGCAAACTGCCGGCAACTCCCTGGTGCAGGATATCGGGCGGGTCACTACCACGTCATGGCGTGTTGGCTTGACGCAGAATGGTATGCTGCAGGAGAACGATAAGCTACGGCTGATCGTGTCGCAACCATTGCGTGCGGAAAGTGGCGGCCTGAATGTCAATCTGCCACAATATCGCTTGCGGGACGGCACGATGATACGCCAGAACGTGAATTACAGCCTGGCGCCTTCCGGACGTGAGGTGGATGTCGAGGCGGGTTACAGCTTCAACCTGGCGGATAAGTCCAAACTGGATTTCGCGACAATGTATCGCCACGACGCTGGCCATGTCGCCGGCAAGAACGAGGTCATCGGTCTGACGCGCTTCAGCCGCGGCTTCTAATTTCACTTCAATATGCCGGCGCCTCGCATACTCGGGGCGCCGGTTTTTTGTCTGCGGAGCCGCCATGCAT
>CAYOGS010000302.1:0-2823 GCA_964403435.1 uncultured Rhodospirillales bacterium
ACGCTTGCCAGGGCTGCCCCAGGGATTTTCAGGATTATTATCATTGGGTGGTGTCATGGACTGTGGCTCCCGGCACGCAATTGACCGAATTAATATGGCAGGAATGCTATATTTGGTTTATCTCCTGCTTTGTCAACCCAGGAAGGGACTTGATGACAGAAATCAGTGAAATAAACGTGCGTAAGGCTCTGCAGGCTGTCATGATGCCTGGGGTGGGGCGAGATATTATTAGTCTAGACAAAGTTTCTGGTCTGGCGCTCAAACCGGACGTTGGTGGACTTTCGGTCTCCTTCGTCATCGAAGTTGACCCCAGCCAAGGCACCAAACTTGAAGACATGCGGCAACAGGCCGAAAAGGCAGTGCGGCTACTGTCTGGCGTGAGCCAAGTCAATGCGGTGTTGACAGCGCATCGAACGGCGAAGTCGGGCAAAGCAGTAGAACTTGGGCGCAAACCTCCATCACCACAAATGGTGATGCCGGGTATTGGCCATATCGTGGCCGTCGCTTCGGGCAAGGGTGGCGTCGGCAAATCTACCACTGCGGTCAATTTGGCGATTGCTTTTGCAGCGGCTGGACTGCGGACGGGCTTGTTCGACGCTGACATCTACGGCCCATCCGCACCTCGCATGTTGGGGATCAAGACTAAACCTGCATTGCGGCCAGACAAAAAATTGGAACCTGTCGCGGCGCATGGCCTGAAGGTGATGTCCATGGGCTTTTTGCTGGCGGAAGAAGATAGCCCTTTAATCTGGCGTGGGCCGATGGTGCAAGGCGCTATTCAGCAGATGCTGCGTGATGTCGCCTGGGGTGAACTGGACATCATGGTTATTGACCTTCCACCTGGCACTGGTGACGCACAACTGGCGATCACTCAGTTGCTGCCGTTGAGTGGCGCTGTGATAGTCTCAACACCGCAAGATATAGCATTGATCGACGCTAAGCGCGGCCTGCACATGTTCAAGCGCGTCAATGTGCCAGTGCTCGGCATTGTTGAAAATATGAGTTATTTTATCTGCCCCCATTGTCAAGGACGCAGCGAAATCTTTAGCCATGGCGGCGCTAAAGTCGAGGCCAGCAAGTTAGGCTGCGCCTTTCTGGGCTCGGTGCCGCTGGAGTTGCAACTTAGGCAGGACATGGACGACGGCACGCCTCCAGGAAGCAGCCGGCCCCACAGTTCAACCACGCAGATCTATACGAGTATGGCCATTGCCCTATTGCAGGACTTATCCCAGCGCCAAGTAGCTAGCTCCCAAACAGCAGAAACAGGAGCTCCCCAATGAATTGGCTGACGATATTTCAGAAGCCATTCATGCTAACTCTGGGCATCATGATTCTGGCCGCAGTGATATTCTACTGGGTTGAAAAAGTACGTCCTGTTCAGGTCGAAAAGCAAGGGCTGCGTAAGGGGTACGCATGCGATTTGGCCTACGCATTCCTGAACTATGTTATCCTGGTGCCGTTGGCGCAAGTAGTCATTTTTTCACTAACAGGCGCTTACCTCAAGCAAATTGTTCCTTTCCAACCCTTCGGCCAGATCATTCAAACTTGGCCGCTGCCAGTTCAAGTGGTGCTTGCCTTGCTGTTGTTGGACTTTATTACTTACTGGCGCCATCGTTTCACGCATGTGGTGCCATTGGTATGGCCATTCCATGCCGTGCATCACTCCGCGGAGGAGATTGACTGGCTAACCAAATATCGCATGCACCCAGTAGATGTGTTTATTGTCGTCGCATTCAGTGCTGTTTTCATGCACGTCGTTGGTTTCAATGGCTTGGGGTTCATGATAGCAGTTTACGTTTACTACGCGCTTGACTTTCTCAATCATGCCAATATCCGCTTCGGTTTTCAGGGCTGGTTACGCTATATTATTGCTACACCTCAGTTCCATCGATGGCACCATGCGGTCGAGCCCGAAGCCACAAATAAAAACTTTAGCGTATTGTTTGCATTTTACGACTGGCTGTTTGGCAGCTTTTACTGTCCCGCAGGATCCTATCCTAAGGCTTATGGCCTGAATTCTGCCGACCAGAGGGCTTTTCCGAGGCTTTTTTGGCGTCAACTGTGGCATCCTTTTGGAACTATCCTCGGACGCAAGCATGGCTAACAGGGTGCAACGA
This sequence comes from uncultured Rhodospirillales bacterium, assembly GCA_964403435.1. Classification (GTDB taxonomy): domain Bacteria; phylum Pseudomonadota; class Alphaproteobacteria; order UBA9219; family RFNS01; genus JAGOHT01. Next base: position 2,118 of record CAYOGS010000302.1, read on the forward strand.
GTCGTGTGCGATTTTGCCGCGTAGTACGCGCGCTTTAATATCGTAAGCATATGGTATATTGATACATGTATTGAGATCTTTACGGGATAGGTCGGATGAATCCGTTGCTGTCGTCTATCTTAAGCACTGTTCTGCTGGTCGCTGCTTGTGTGCCAATATTTTATATTATTGAGCGCATCAACCCGATCGTCGCAGAGCAGAAATTTTATCGGAAAGAATTCTTTTCCGATTTGCTATTCGCGCTTTCCAACGGCGGCTTTGTTGCGCCTGTTCTTCAAATGCTCATCCTACTATTTCTCACTCGGGTCGTTGGCGAAATTGTCCCCTTCCAAATTTTTGCTAACACCATCGAATCGTTACCCCTGGTCGTACAAGTTGTCCTCATTTTGTTGATAGTGGATTTTGTGACCTACTTGCGTCACCGATTTACGCATATTTACGCTTGGTCTTTTCATTCCGTCCATCATGCTGCAGAGGAAATCAGCTGGTTGACTAAATTTCGCCTTCACCCTGGCGATCTATTTTTTGCTATACTGTTTTACACTGTAGGCATGCATATTATCGGTTTTAGTGGATTGGGGTTGACGGTTGCGATTGCTTTATACCAAGCATACGATCTGTTTGCCCACTGTAACTTCAGAGTTGGCTTAAGAGGCTGGCCAAGGTTCGTATTTGCAACACCGCAATTTCATCGCTGGCACCACGC
>CAYOGS010000303.1:0-2811 GCA_964403435.1 uncultured Rhodospirillales bacterium
GCGTTGGTAGATCGAGCCGTCCCGAGCTCTTGCAACGGGGCGTACGCGCAAAAACCGACTTTAGCACACCGCTGTGATCCCCGAAAGGAGTTAGAAATTAAGGGTTAAAGTCCGAACGCGTGAGTTATAGCCAGTGGACAACGATAGCTACAAGACAGACAGCGGCCAGACAAATGAAGGCAATACTGTCATCGTGTCGCAAAGCGACATTCGTTTATACCACGCACGAGAACTGCGACTTTGTGATTGATAATCTGGTGGGAAGCGAAGCCGTCAATCACGCCCACTGTGTAAACCGTGCCTTCATCGGTCATGTTGCTGGTCTGTTTGTTGAACTGACCCGTATAGGATAACGCCAATATTCTTGGCCCAACTTCTGGAACATAAAAAGATGCGACGTTCCGGCTTCTTTAAACCAGTGAGACAATCGGGATTTTACGAACTAACTCGCGCTTCTAATTTTGCTAATTGTTTTCTTTGCTCCCGACAAACGACTCTTCGCACACGACAATCTTGCCAGAATTGCCAAAACGGCTAACACCGCCCGCCTTCATGGCCTCACGAATACTCTGGCACATGAACCATGCAGACTTGTACGTGCTTTCTAACGAGCGCTGAATTTGCAGGGCAAAGCTCCCCTTATTGCTGGCGCACATCAAATAGATCGCTCGTAGCCACTTGTACAACGGGATGTGACTGCTCTCGAAAATCGTGCCAACCTTGACCGTGAATTGCTTGCGGCAAGCGTCACATTTCCTGAGTCCAATGCGCGTGGTTTCGCCAGACAGGGCATAGACCTTATCCAGGCTACCGCAATGCGGGCAGAAAGCGCCATTCGGCCACAGCAGGGTTTCTATGTGCGTATAGGCCGCAGTTTCATCATGAAAGTACGGCTTGGACAAGATACACATGACGTCTCCTCTAATTCTGAGGAAAAACTACATCATGTGATTGGGTTTATTCAGGGCATAGCCTCAGGAATAGAGCGTGAATGTAAAGAAAGAATTTACCTTGATGAAGTATCACACCGCCGATTCATCAATTCTTGACGCGTGTGCTTCAGACTGAACTTGTCATTGTAAGGAGTATCATATGGTCGAGAGCGCCGCAGGTTCCGTTGTCAGCACACAGTTGCAGTCCAGTGTCCGCACGCAAGACTTGCCGCCACGTGTTGAAAGAGAAACGCGTGAGCCTGTTGTCAGAGATACCGTCGTCGAATCTGCGCCACGCGTCGGCGAACGTGGCAGTAACGTCAATCTCAAAGTATAAAGAAATTCAGGCCTCAGTTAGAGTATAGAATTCAGTAAGCAGGAAGCTGAAATACCCACGCTGCAGCTAATGCGGCCCAGCCGGTGCTGAATCACTTGTTCCTATCAGCATATGATGAGTAAAGCGCGCGCCTCTACCAACCCAACGGCTTGCTACGCGCACCAACAGATCTCAGATGCGCGCTCAACCACTTTAATGTGTTCCGGTGCGCTACAACGACCCACCTTGTGGCGTGCCCCACTTTTCTATCCAGCATCATGGAGGCCTACGTGATCGAAACGCGACGAAGCAGTCTCGCGTCCTTTAGGCTGGCCCGAACAAAATCCTCTTCAGCAACTGCCAGAATATCAGAGACAGTAGGCTGACTTTAATTGCCCCACCGCCTCACGACCGTGGCTTCCTGGCGTGCAAACAAGTGTCCCTCAAGCATGGCGACAGCTATCGTCAATCCGCCGCTGGTAAATTGTGCCATCGCCGCAAAGCCTCGTTGCGGCAGGCGGCATGATTAGGCTTAAAGCCCGACGCAATCCACCAGTCCTCGACCGCGTGCAGCACCTGCCCCAGTCTGGGTGAAGCCTCCAACCCTTCCGCAAGCAAGTCTGCGCCACGCAGCGGAAAATCCGGTCGCCGCCACTTGTCCAGTTGCGGCCACAGCGCCGCCAAAGGGGTCGCCGCATCGTCAGCTTTCTGCATGAGCAGCCGTCCCCGACAAAACGCGACGCCAAGTCGATAGAGCGCCTCAGGCAACGAATCGTTGGTAATAAGGTTACTGGTCGTAGTCAGCGCCAGAACGGCATTCTGCTCTGCTACACTCAACCGCAGTGCCGCCAATAATACGGCCGGCAAAAGCACATCTTGCGGCAGCAACGCCGCCAACCTTACCGGCAACGAGCAGCCCCCAGCCTCAGGCAAAACCAGCAACCGCCCCAGCCGGTCGAGATCAAGCGTCAGCGGCAACACCTGCGGTAGGATTGCGATCTCCTGCATCGCTCGCAGCGCCGGCAGCGGCTGCGACGCCAGCAATAATTTGCCGAATTCCTGCGTTACCCGCTCACGTGACAATGTGGCCATGCCTGTCACCAAAACTTGGCATGCTGCCAAGCCTTCGGCATCGAAATCGCCGCGCCCGAATTGTGCATAAAAGCGGAAAAAGCGCAGAATACGAAGATAGTCTTCCCTGATCCGATCTTCAGCCACACCGATGAAGCGGACGAACCCCGCCGCCGCATCGGCAACCCCACCATTATAATCGAAAACACCGCCATCCGCGGCCGCATAAATGGCGTTGAACGTAAAGTCGCGTCGCGCTGCGTCTTCCGCCCAATCGTCACTTAAGGCCACAGTAGCACGCCGACCATCGGTACTCACATCACGGCGTAGGCTAGTGATTTCATAACCCTGTCCATGCAACACGGCGGTAATTGTGCCATGCGCAAAGCCGGTGCGCACCGTTTTGATGCCCGCCGCCTGCAGCACCGCCTCGACCGCTTCGGGTGGGCGATTAACGGCAGCATCAATATCGCTGATCGGCAAGCCCATAAG
>CAYOGS010000304.1:0-2786 GCA_964403435.1 uncultured Rhodospirillales bacterium
GGACGGCGGCAAGGCTTAGGCTAGTTGACCAGGCACATCAGCAAAAGCTTGCCGTTGGCGCCGGGCTGGTCGGTGGGGAGTGGGCGCAGCGGGAGGCCGTTGGTGCTGGTACGCCCGGCGAGATCCTTGACCTTTGCCACGAATAGCACCGGCACGGAGCCGGGATGCTGCTGGCATAATTCTTTGGCGACTAACAGCGCGGTCTCCAATGCGGGCTGCGCGTCACCAGTGCGGTGCGGTGCGTAGGGCGAGACACCTTGCGCCGCTTTCCAGTTGTCGGGTGCCAGCAAAATGGCAGGCAAATAGGGCGCGTCGGCAGTTGGCAATGCAGGCATAAAAATCTATTCCTTTGAAGCAAGGGTAAATTTGTTAATGAGCTCTGTGTAAAGCAGTCTAACGCGCAAGCTGGAAAGTAATGACCGAAATCTGGTGGGAAGGTAGCTACCTAGAGAAAGAATTGATTAATTCCTTCACGAGATGCAACATGCTGACGAGAATTTTGATCCTGTTGTGCGCCTGTAGTGTCGCCGGGTATCTGGCATCGGTATCTTGGTTCTTTGACTTATTTAATCATTATCGTCCGCAAGCCGTTGCCGCCGCTTTATTTTTTCTGTTGCTCGCTTTGTTGGGACGCAACAAAAAACACCTAATCTTAGTGTTGACAATTCTGGGCCTGAATGTCCCGCCCCTAGCCTCGGCGTTGCAGGCTTTTCCTCACGCGCCGTCAAAGTCAACGCCAGCAAGTGATTCAACAATAACAATTATCTCGGCCAATGTGCTGACATCGAATAGTCATTATACCGCCCTGCTGGCATTAATCGCGGCCCAGCAGCCGGATATCGTGGTGTTGACGGAGGTTGATGCCACCTGGTGTAAGGCTATGACGAATCTTCAAGCTGAATATCCCTATGCCATCACCGTGCCGCGGCCTGATAATTTCGGCATGGCGGTCTATGCTAAGCAACCGTTTGTTGGCCGCAACATCACGGCAGGGCGTCATGCCTTGCCGTTGATTGTGGCGGAGTTTGAGGATTTTGTACTCTTGGCCGCACATCCGTTGCCGCCGATTTCGGCAGACAATGTACGCGACTTGCGGGATTATCTCACCGATGCGGCTGCCTATATCCGCACCAGTGACAAACCGCTGGCTATGGCCGGCGACCTAAACGCCACCCTATGGAGCGATACGCTGGAACCCCTAAAAGGGCTTGGACTGCATCGTACCAATAAGAATGCGTTGGCTTGGACCTGGCCAAGTATCGCGCCGCCCCTGGCGATCCAAATTGATCATATAATGGTGCGAGAATGGGAGGTTAACGCGTTCACCGTCTTGCCGGGTATCGGCTCAGACCACTTCCCCATCATGGTGCGATTGATTTCACCCTGATGCTTTGCCAGCCCAAGCGTTTGATAGCCTGCTAACCTTCTGACTTCTTCAGTGGCAGCCACAACCAACAAAACGTTCACTTGTCCTTTAAAAGCTTGCTGCTTGCGGAGATTCTGTCCATCAGCGCTAACAAGACACCAGACAGCACGAAGACCAGATGAATGGTTACCATCCACTGCACTTCCCGATCTGGAATCTGGTTCACATTCATGAACACTTTGAGCAGATGAATGCCAGAGATCGCGACAATGGAAGCCACCAGCTTGAGTTTCAGCGCTGCGAAATCCACCGTGCCCTGCCATTCCGGCCGGTCCTCATGGTCGGTGACATCCAGCTTCGAGACGAAGTTTTCGTATCCGGAGAAGATGACAATCACCAGCAGATTGCCGGCGAGCGAGAGGTCAATCAACGACAGCACGCCCAGCACCGCTTTATCAGCAGTGAGGTCAGACAAGGAAAAGAAAAAATGCACCAGTTCGGCGACAAAACTATAGAGCAAGATGACCAGAGCGCCGATCAGCCCGAGATAAAACGGCGCCAGCAGCCAACGGCTAGCGAACAAACCACTTTCAATCAGACTTTCTATACGTTTCAAGCTCTACTCCTAAATAAGTCTGCGATTATTCAAAGAATGGTTTGCGGGTTTAGGGTTGGTGTGGCGGCCGAAAAGTGCGCCAGATATAAAATATGGTGCCGGTTGTGGGATTTGAACTCACGACCTACCGCTTACAAGGCGGTTGCTCTACCCCTGAGCTAAACCGGCGCAGGATCGTCATAGCTTGACGCAACCGCCTTGTCATGGATTTTGTGCGCTGGTGGCTGGGAGCGGTTGATCACCCTTCGCCAAGCTCGCGCTGGCGTAAGTTACGATAAAACCAACAGAAATTAAATTTTGGGGCTGGTCAAACGCCGTGGCTTCGCCAATGATACACCGTATCCATCACGGCAACCGCGCCCCACTCAAACAGGCAACCGATGCAGAAAACCATTTTCCGCGCCCGTCAGACCAAGATAGTCGCCACCCTCGGCCCCGCCAGCAACGATCCCGCGATGATTCGCCAATTATTCCAGGCGGGTGTGGATATCTTTCGTTTCAATTTTAGCCATGGCAGCCATGCTGATCATGCCGCACGCATGCAAGCGGTGCGCGCGCTTGAGCTTGAATTCGGTAGACCCACCTGTGTCTTGGCAGACCTACAGGGGCCGAAGCTGCGCCTTGGCACTTTCGCCAATGGCAGCATCCATGTCACGCCTGGGCAGAAGCTGCGGCTTGATCTGGACGTGACACCTGGCGATACCGCGCGCGTGGGCATGCCGCACCCGGAGATTTTCGCGGCCCTCACTCCCGGCAGCGACCTATTGCTGGATGACGGAAAAGTGCGCCTGCGTGTCCTCAAAG
>CAYOGS010000305.1:0-2759 GCA_964403435.1 uncultured Rhodospirillales bacterium
AGGATCGTTCTTCGGACAATCTGTGTTTCCAGCTTCTTACTGCGGATATGCTATCGCCTAGCAAAGGTAATATTGTCCCAATATCAATAAGTATCCCTTCCAAACCGCAGAAAGGCCTAAAGGCAATACCAAAACCGACAAACGGTTAGTTTGGTAGAGCTACTCACTCTTGGGCTGTGAAAAACAAAGTCTCGTTAATCACTTGCCCGCCCCAAATATTACAGCTGTAATAATTTTCAGCCGCCGACTTTTGACAAAGGTATTGAAAGATATGGTCGGAGAAAGAGGATTCGAACCTCCGGCCTCTGCCTCCCGAAAGCAGCGCTCTACCAGGCTGAGCTATTCTCCGACGCACGGGACAAGGCAGGCTTTATAGCCAGCCGACAGTGTTTTGTCCACTGTCGCAAATAGACGCTAAAACGACCGATCCACCGTGAAATCAATAGCTTCGAGCAAGGCATGCTTGATCGCTGTGTCAGGGAAGATGCCCAGTGCGTCGCGCGCTATGGCCCCATAATGCCGGGCGCGGGCAATGCAATCGGTCAAGGCGTGGTGCTTCAAGAGCAAATCCTGCGCTTGCGCCAAATCACCCGCACGTTGCTCAAGTTTTTCCAACACACGACGCCAGAATTCGCGTTCGCTTTCTTTGCCGCGGTTGATGGCCAAGATAACGGGTAGCGTCATCTTGCCTTCGCGGAAATCGTCACCCACTGTTTTGCCCAGTTCAGCTTGCTTGGCGCTATAATCCAGCACATCGTCAATAATTTGGAAAGCGATGCCGAGATTGAGGCCGAAGGTGCGCAGCGCCTCCTCTTCCACCGCACCGCGCCCGGCCACCACGGCGCCAATGCGGCAGGCGGCAGCGAAAAGTTCCGCCGTTTTCGCGCGCACAACTTCCAGATAAGCCTGCTCACTGGTGGCGCTGTCATTCATAGTACTCAGCTGCAGGACCTCGCCCTCAGCGATCACGGCTGAGGCGGTGGAGAGGATACGCAGCACATCGAGCGAACCGTCCTCCACCATCAATTGAAAGGACCGGCTGAACAGAAAATCGCCGACGAGCACGCTGGCCTGGTTGCCAAATAAAGCGTTGGCAGATGGTGTGCCGCGCCGGAGATCGCTGGCGTCCACGACGTCATCATGCAGCAAGGTGGCGGTATGAATAAATTCGACGCAGGTGGCCAGCTTACGGTGGCGTGTACCTTCATAGCCGCACAAGCGAGAGCAGGCGAGGGTGAGAATGGGGCGCAGGCGCTTTCCCCCCGCTGCGACAATATGGCCGGCAAGTTGCGGGATCAGCGGCACGCTGCTCTCCATGCGCTGCACAATAAGGTTATTCACGGCCTGTAAATCATCAGCCACCAAGGCGGTGAGGCGAGCGAGCGCGTCCGGCTTAATTTTCGCCGTGGTGTCGGAAAGTGCCAGGATTTGTGCCATCAGGAAACCATTGTTGCACGGGGTTTGGCCATTCCGGCCGGCTCTTTGCATGATATATAGCTCAGGGAAAGGGATTTGCGAAGGGCAGGCGGTGGCGGCGTGACAATTGACGCATTACTCAACGGTCGGGTACATTTACGTCAGGCGGAGCATGGCTATCGCGCCGCCATAGACCCCGTGCTTCTGGCTGCTGCCGTGCCCGCTAAATCTGGGCAGAAAATACTGGAACTGGGCTGCGGGACCGGTGCGGCGATGTTTTGCCTAGCTGCGCGGGTCACGAGCCTGACGATTGTCGGTGTTGAAAACGACCCGCCCGCTTCCGCTTTGGCCGAAGCCAATTGTGTTTTGAACGCCGCGCTAGGGTCATACACGCTTGTGTCGGGTGATGCGCGCCGCCTGCCGCGCAGTCTGCCGGCCAATAGTTTTGATCATGCTATGATTAACCCGCCATATTACGATAGTGCCGCCTACACCGTGGCAGCTGACGCCGGCAAGGCAGCGGCGCACAGCATGGCGGCCGGAGATCTGGCCCTATGGGTTAAAGCTGCACATGGCAGATTGCGTGACGGCGGCACGTTGACCATTATCTATCATGCCGCAGGTTTAACGGCGCTGCTAGGCGCGATGCAGGGTAAATTCGGCGGGCTGCACATCTATCCATTCTGGCCGAAGGCTGAGCAACCGGCAAAGCGTATTATCGTGCAAGGCAAGAAAAACAGCAAGGCGCCGCTGCGTCTTTGCACCGGTATGGAACTGCATCATGAACAAAACTACACGGCCGCCGCCGAAGCGGTTTTGCGCCATGGCGCTGCATTGTCCCTGAAATAGCAACGGGCAGCCGTAGGGCTGCCCGTTCCATACTCGTAGGGGACTGATTACGAGCTATAATACATATCGAATTCGACCGGATGAGGCGTGGTACGGAAACGATCCCATTCTTCCTGCTTCAGCGCCAGATAAGCTTCGATCATTTCTGTGCTGAAGACATCACCGGCTAGTAGGAATTGATGGTCGGCGCGCAAAGCTGCGATCGCCGCTTCCAAGGAGCCGCAGACCGTTGGCACTTTGGCTAGTTCAGCTTCTGGCAGTTCATAGAGGTTCATATCCATCGCCTCGCCGGGATGGATTTTATTCTTCACCCCGTCCAGACCAGCCATCAGCATCGCTGCATAGGCCAGATACGGGTTGGCGAGCGGGTCAGGGAAGCGCACTTCAACCCGCTTGCCGTTCTTGTTTGTTACATAGGGAATGCGGCACGAGGCTGAACGATTGCGCGAGGAATAAGCCAGCAGGACCGGCGCCTCATATCCCGGTACCAGTCG
>CAYOGS010000306.1:0-2738 GCA_964403435.1 uncultured Rhodospirillales bacterium
GTACTTACGTTCAACTTCCTGGATATGGCTAGACAAATCAGAAAACGCTGTGAAGCTTTTAACCACTTCAGGCAGTTTGATACCCCTGCCGACCAGCCGCTGCTCATTCGCTTCTACCTTTGGCACCAAGACCATAATTCCGGTCAGCGTAACATCTCTCTCGTCGGTATTTTTGAGTTTGATTTGCTCCGGATCCGCGCCGTTGCCCGTAGCGAGTTCGCGCAGCCGCGCTACCGCCTGATCCGTGAGCGGCGTCGGAGGTTTTTCCGTCTCATCTTGAGGTGGTAAAGTGTCAAACATTGTGCATTGCCGAATAGCCCTAATTGGCACTAAATTACACAAGATACTACAGGAGAAAAAGCAGAAAAATCATGCTGAAAGACATAATTATCCGCGGGGCGCGTGAACACAATCTTAAGAATATTGATCTGACCCTACCCCGCGATAAGCTAATCGTCATCACAGGCCTAAGCGGTTCCGGCAAATCATCTCTAGCTTTTGACACAATATATGCCGAAGGCCAGCGTCGCTATGTCGAAAGCCTGTCCGCCTATGCGCGGCAGTTTCTGGAGATGCAGCAAAAGCCGGATGTTGACAGCATTGAAGGCTTGTCGCCTGCAATTTCCATTGAGCAGAAAACCACCTCGCGCAATCCCCGCTCCACCGTTGGGACGGTTACGGAAATCTATGACTATCTACGACTTTTATTCGCCCGTATCGGCGTGCCTCATTCGCCGGCCACCGGCCTGCCGATCGAGAGCCAGACCGTCAGCCAGATGGTGGACAGGATTTTGGTGCAAGGCGAGGGCACAAAACTCATGCTTCTGGCGCCGCTCGTACGCGGCCGCAAGGGTGAATACCGCAAGGAATTGCTAGAGCTAAGACAGAAGGGCTTTCAGCGCGTGCGTGTTGACGGCAAACTCTACGATATCGGCGAGGTGCCGCCGCTGGATAAAAAACGCAAGCACGATATTGATGTGGTGGTGGATCGCATCCTAGTGAAGCCGGAACTCGGCAACCGGTTGGCCGATTCGGTTGAAACGGCACTCAAAATTTCTGACGGACTGCTCTATGTCGTGAATATGCAGACTGACGCCAGCGAGACATTTTCAGCTAAATTCGCCTGCCCGGTTAGCGGCTTCACGATCGACTCTATTGAGCCACGGCTTTTCTCATTCAACAGTCCGCACGGCGCGTGTCCAGCCTGTGACGGTCTGGGAGAAAAATTATATTTCAACCCTGACCTAGTGGTACCGGATGAAACGCTGTCACTGCAGCAGGGCGCCATTGCGCCTTGGAAATCCGTAACTTCGGCCTTCTATACCCAAACCTTGGAGGCCATCTGCCGTGCTTATAAAGGCCGCATGGATGTCCCCTGGCACAAGCTGGACGTCAAACTGCGCGACGCCATTCTGCACGGCACTGGCAACGATACCATCACTTTCGCTTATGAAGATGGCAATCGTAGCTACCGCAATACCAAGCCCTTTGAGGGTGTGCTGCCGAACCTGGAGCGGCGCTGGCGCGAGACGGAAAGCAGCTGGATGCGGGAAGAGTTGGCCCGCTACCAATCCTCTCATCCTTGCGAGGCCTGCAACGGCTTCCGCCTAAAGCCGCAAGCCTTGGCCGTGAAAATCGCAGGCAAAGATATCAGTGCCGTTACAGCCTTCTCCATCAAGCAGGCTGCGGTGTGGTTCGCCGGACTAGATAAGCAGCTCAAACCCAAACAGAAGGAAATTGCAGCGCGCATCCTCAAGGAGATAAATGAGCGGTTGCAGTTTCTCAACAATGTTGGTTTGGAATACTTGTCTTTGGCACGTAGTTCCGGCACGCTTTCAGGTGGTGAAAGCCAGCGCATCCGCTTGGCCTCGCAAATTGGTTCAGGTCTGACCGGCGTGCTGTACGTGCTAGACGAACCGAGTATCGGCTTGCATCAACGCGATAACGATCGGCTACTCGACACGCTGCGGCGGCTGCGCGACATCGGCAATACCGTGCTGGTGGTGGAGCATGACGAAGACGCCATACGTGCTGCAGACTTTGTGGTGGACATGGGGCCGGGTGCCGGCGTACATGGCGGCGCCGTGGTGGCCTCAGGCACGCCGCTGCAAATTGCTGCAAGTCCCATAAGTATGACGGGGCAATATCTGGCAGGCACGCGCCGGATTGCAGTGCCAGATTGTCGCCGGCCAGGTCATGCCGGCCAATGGCTGGAATTAGTAGGGGCATCTGGCAACAATCTCAAGAACGTTTCCGTGCGTTTCCCGCTCGGCACTATGACCTGTGTCACCGGTGTTTCCGGCAGCGGCAAATCCACGTTGGTTATTGAGACGCTCTATAAAGCCTTGGCGCGTCGGTTGCATGACGCTCGCGACCTGCCGAACGAACATAAATCCCTTATCGGCGTTGAACAAATTGATAAAATCGTAGACATCGACCAGTCACCCATAGGACGCACACCGCGCTCCAACCCTGCTACCTATACCGGCGCCTTCACGCCAATCCGTGACTGGTATGCGGGCCTGCCGGAAGCCAAGGCGCGCGGCTATGGCCCTGGCCGTTTCTCCTTTAACGTAAAAGGCGGGCGTTGCGAGGCCTGCGAAGGCGATGGGGTCATCAAGATCGAGATGCACTTCCTGCCGGATGTCTATGTCACCTGCGACGAGTGCCGTGGCCGACGCTACAACCGCGAGACACTGGAAGTGACCTGGCGCGAAAAATCCATCGCCGATGTATTG
>CAYOGS010000307.1:0-2710 GCA_964403435.1 uncultured Rhodospirillales bacterium
GCATTGAATTTCTGCCTGAGGAAGGCGTGAAAATCCGTAAGCAGGAATCACGCACCTATTCCGGCAAAGCTGGATATCGGCAATTCTTGGATCATGTCTATGAGACGTTGCAGGGGTGGGCGCATTCGCCAGTTCAATTTCGGCTACTTGCGCTATCTCCCCTATGAGGAAGGCTTTGTTGCTGAGCACTTGAAACGCATGAGCCTAATTGATGGTCTTGATGCCAAAGTTTTATGAAGTCGGTGGGGAAACTGAAATTCCTGTCGGTTACTGTGAATACCGCTACCTCGACAAGAAGTTCATGGACATGGCTCCTTGGTACTTATATGGCTACTATCTAACCCTGTCTTTATTTGAGACCGGATCAAAACTCGAATTTATTACGATACACTCAAAGCTATTAGCCGAACGCTATATCAAGGAATTCGATATTTTTTGGGAATGGGCTGAATTACCCCGCAAGAAGAAGGGTAGATGACAGCAACATATGGCTGGGAACAGCAACCGGGCGGATTATATTTAGCCGTCCCGCGCTTTGAGAAAACCAACCCTGAACACCGTGACGCTGCCGCCAGCGTAATGCGCTATGTCGTTCAGACCGTGGCACAGACGCAGGGTGCAGCTATCAACGAAACCGGCTTCCGCAATAATATGCGTGCCCTCTATGACGGCGACATTAAGCTAGACCTCTATCTGACTAAATGGGAACTCTGCGAACCAAAGCCGATCCGTCTTGGTGCAGCGTTAAATTGGTATACGAGTGGGATTATCTCGGATGGCAGGGTTGGCCGTTCGACCTACACCGAAGATGTTTGCTTGCTCACCAGCCAACTGCGCCAGCTTATCCGTACAAGACCAAAGGGCAAAGAATTGCCCAAAGACAGCTTGGGTGCCTGTTTTCAGCGGATCAGCCTTCAGAACATGCTTGAACGCGTCGGAATCTTCTATCGGTTCGGTTAGGTCAACGCTGACAATACCAAGATGATGAAGACGCTTGGCGGCAACGGAGCCGCAATTGGAACTGGCGCGGCTAGTGCCGTGCTGGAATTTAAGGAATTGCCCAACGATCTCATGGCACGGTGGCCAATGGACGTGAAAGTCGTCCCACTCAAGAAAGATGGGATTCACGATCCGAATAAGTTCCTCGTTCGTAGGAAAGAGGGCTCACACGATATTTGTTTCATCGCCACCAAAGGCAGGGCAACGGCTGTTGGTGAACCACGAGCCGATATACGTCCGTGGCACAATGGCGATCTGCCGGAGCAAGGCATTTTGGAAAACGTCATTGCATCCGCACTGCTGGCAATAAAGTATGAGGCGTTAGAGAGAAATTGGTACAGACAAAAGCCGGCACAAATCTTATCCAGTCCGATAATTCATCCATATGGGTCAAACCAGGATGCTTACATATCGCTGTATGATTTGTGCGCCGCAGAGCTGTTACCAAACGTCAGCCAGCGGCCAACTGCCATTTGTCCGTTATCCGACAATCACGTCCATATCCAAGACGATCCGGCCACCATACAAGCATTTGCGTCATTAGGGGCCAAGCCACTCTCTTCGGCAAAAAACCAATGATACCAGGCGTCAATTTACTCAGGCATACTTCACACTGTTAATAAGCGGCATTCACGCCGTAGTTGAAGCCATACTGCCAAGATGCAGGCTGAGTTCATTTAAGCTCGCCCTGGAGGGTGCAAAGAAGTCGGCCACATCGGAAACAAAACAGACTTTCTTTGCAGCATGCACAACTGATTCCTCAAATCCCTGAAAAATTGGCACAACGCAAGTTCGACTACGATGTTGATAAATAGACAGAAAATCAAAATTTTCTTTGCACTTTCCAGGACGACCGCTCTATAAACGTAGGGCTAAACGCTCAAGTTTTAGGCACTAAATTGGCGACTACACGACCAATAGCTGTAGATCTGTTTTGCGGTGCCGGAGGCCTTACCTACGGACTCGAACAAGCAGGTGTGCGCGTGGCTGAGGGCGTGGATGTTGATCCTCACTGTGCATATCCTTTCGAGGCGAACACAAACGCCAAGTTTATTTGTAAGGACATTCGCGAGTATAATGCCGCGAATGTAAAAGAGGCATGGAAGGGCGCGGATGCAAGTATCTTGGTTGGCTGCGCGCCATGCCAACCGTTTTCGAGTTACACTCAGGGCCCGCGGGGTAATTATAAAAGAAAATGGGTCCTTCTAAAACGGTTTGCCGACTTGGTCGAAGAGACAAAACCAGACATCGTTTCAATGGAAAACGTAACCCCGCTTAAGGACACCAATACATTCCGCAAGCTAGTAAGTCGACTGTGCGGACTGAAGTATTACGTAGAGTATGGTGTCGTAGACTGTCGAGAATATGGTGCGGCACAAAGGCGAAAGCGTTTGGTGCTTATTGCTTCGCGTCTAGGCAAAATTGCACTTAAGGAACCCACGCATACGGACGAAAAGTCTTGGACTACCGTTCGTGAAGTGATCTCTCACTTACCGGCTATCAATGCAGGGGACGTCGATGATAGAGACGTTCTGCATCGCGCAGCACATCTTTCTGAATTGAACCTCAAGCGCATTAAGGCGTCTTCTCCAGGAGGCACCTGGCGCGATTGGCCAGACAAGTTGATCGCGGATTGCCATGCGAAGGAAAGTGGACGAACCTATCCTGGGGTGTATGGGCGGATGGAATGGGACAAGCCGTCTCCGACGAT
>CAYOGS010000308.1:0-2705 GCA_964403435.1 uncultured Rhodospirillales bacterium
GGCGGCGTCTTGCTCTATAGCGTGGAGGCGCTGTGGTTCTGGCGCGCGCTGGCCTATCTCGCGGCCTTTCATTTCGTGCGCCAGCAATATGGGCTGATGATGATTTATGCGCGGCACGACCTCGCGCCGGCCTGGGCACGCCAGCTGGATCAGAGCGTAATTTATGCCGCCACGCTCTACCCCCTTCTCTTTTGGCATACGCATCTGCCGCGCGCGTTCGAATGGTTCGTAGCCGGCGATTTTATGGCGCTCGCTGCTTGGCTGCATCCACTGGGATTGACAGCCTATCTACTCTTACTGCTGGCCTATGCCGGTAAGGAAGTCTGGTTTTACCGGCTAACGCAGCACTGCAACCTACCAAAAAACCTATTGCTGATGGGCACGGCTTTGTCCTGGCTGACCGGTATGGTGCTGTTCGACAATGATCTGGCTTTCACCGCGTTGAACGTCATCGCGCATGGCGTGCCTTATATGGCCTTGATCTGGGTGTTCTGTCGCAACCGGTCGCTGCAGTCCGGCAGACCTCCGCTACCCTGGCCGCAGCTTTTCACACGGCGCATGTGGCTCCCATTTGTGGTGAGTTTGCTACTGCTTGCCTATTTGGAAGAAGCATTGTGGGACGGTCTAATCTGGCGCGAGCATGGCGGCTTGTTCGGCTGGTTCCATTATTTGCCAAACCTGACAGAACCAGCCACTTTGGCCTGGTTGGTGCCGCTGCTGGCCTTGCCGCAGATGACACATTATGTGCTGGACGCTTTTATCTGGCGCCTGCAGGGGGACCGTCATGGCTGGCGCTCTACTCTGTTCAGCGCGGAGCATGTGCGATGAATTATTTTGTTCCCCCCGGCATCCACGTTCTGCTGGATTTCCATGATGCGGCGAATCTCGAAGATATGAACGGGATTGAGCAGATTCTGCGTGCGGCCGCAACGGCGTGCGGCGCCAGCGTGCTGCAGATCATGCTGCATCACTTCGGCACGGGTTGCGGCGTTACCGGCGTGGCGTTGCTGGCGGAATCGCACCTCAGCATCCACACTTGGCCAGAACGAAATTATGCGGCGTTGGATATCTTCCTGTGCGGCAGCAAAAGCGCTGATCCGGCGGTCGCTGTCTTGACGGATTACTTCCGGCCAAGTCGCATCACGCGCCAGAACATGGCGCGGGGCGCCGAAACGGTTACGCGGCCTTGATCGTGCCCAACCCAATGCAGTGGTAACGCAGACCAGCGGCCTGGACTTCACGCGGCTTATAGATATTGCGTAAATCCACCAGCACGGGCGCGCGCAGCGTTTGGCGGATGCGCTGCAAATCCAGCGCACGAAATTCGTTCCATTCAGTGATGATGACCAGCGCATCAGCATTCTGCATGGCGCTATAGGCATCTGTTGCCCAGGCTACTTGCGGTAGCAGCGGCGTGGCAGCCGACATGCCGACGGGATCAAATGCTTGAATTTTCGCCCCGGCGTGCTGTAGCGCGGGGACGATGTCCAGCGCCGGGCTTTCGCGCATATCGTCGGTGTTCGGCTTAAAGGTAACGCCTAAAACAGCGATGGTTTTCCCCTGCACGGTGCCACCGCAGGCGGAAATAACACGCCCCGCCATGCCGCGCTTGCGTTTGTCGTTGGCCTTGATGGTGTTTTCAACAATCGGCAGCGACACCTTATTTTCCTGCGCCGTGCGCAATAAAGCTAGGGTATCCTTGGGAAAACACGAGCCGCCATAGCCCGGCCCGGCATGCAGAAATTTACGGCCGATGCGGCCGTCCAGCCCCATGGCCTGTGCGACCATTCTGACATCGGCGCCACTCGCTTCGCACAAATCTGCCATTTCGTTGATGAAGCCAATCTTGACCGCCAGAAAGGCGTTACTCGCATATTTGCATAATTCCGCCGTTTCCAGTGTGGTTTGCACAATAGGCGTTTCCAGAAGGTAGAGCGGGCGGTACAACGCGCGTAGAATAGAAGCGGCACGGTCATCCTCCACGCCGATGACGACGCGGTCCGGCCGCATGAAATCGGCGATGGCGGAGCCTTCACGCAGAAATTCCGGGTTGGAACAGACGGCAAAATCCGCCTGCGGATTGGTGGCGCGGATGATGCTTGCCACCTGGCGACCGGTGCCGACTGGCACCGTAGATTTGGTGACGACGGTCATGAATTTGCCTGGTGGCAATTCCTGGGCGATTTGGCGCGCGGCTTGAAAGACATATTCAAGATCCGCGTGGCCGTCACCGCGCCGGCTGGGCGTGCCGACAGCGATGAATACCGCATCCGCTTGTGCTACTTGTCCCGAAAGGCTGGTGGAAAATTCCAAGCGTCCGGCCGCGCTGTTGCGGGCAACCAGACTTTGCAACTCCGCCTCGTAAATCGGAATTTCGCCACGGCGCAGACGTTCTATCTTCGCAGGATCGGGATCAATATTGACAACATGAACCCCAAACTCGGCAAAACAGGCCGCCGATACGAGGCCGACATAGCCGGCGCCGAGAATGACAATCCGCATCGATCAGATCACGATTTTACGTAGCGCCGCGCGCACATCACCGCCCATGGTTGGGTGCGATAGAGCGAAGGCAACATTGGCCTCGATGAAGCCCACCTTATTACCGCAGTCATAGCGCGTGCCCTCGAAGCGCACACCATGAAAATCTTGCTGGTCGAGCAGACGCGCCAACTCAAGATGTCCTGCCTGGGATGGCGCCAGTG
>CAYOGS010000309.1:0-2687 GCA_964403435.1 uncultured Rhodospirillales bacterium
GTTAAGAGGCATGACGTTATCACCCGTCAGGAGCCGGTTCATGAGTTTCGCCCACGTTTTCCACCCCACTTTATTGCGGGAATATGATATTCGCGGCGTCATCGGCAAAACGTTGAGCGCAGCCGACGCCACGGCGCTCGGGCGTGCTTTCGGTAGTCTCGTGGCGCGGGCGGGTGGCAAGTCCGTTGCCTTGGGCTTTGATGGACGCAGCAGTTCCCCAGAATTAGCGGCGGCGCTAACTGAAGGTTTGTTGAGCACGGGACTGCAGGTCCAGCGCATTGGCCTCGGTCCAACACCGATGCTTTATTTCGCTGTATATCACTTGAAAGCCGACGCCGGTATCATGATCACCGGATCGCATAATCCGCCGGAATATAACGGATTCAAGATGATGATCGCCGGCCATTTACCGGGCGGCGGCTCGGTCTATGGCGAAGCAATTAAACAACTGGGCATCGTAGCCGCGGCGGGCGATTTCGTGGCCGGCAATGGCAATCTTAGCGACCATGATGTGCGCGATGCCTATGTAGCGCGGCTGCTGCAGGATGTTGTGCCCGGACGTGATCTGAACGTCGTGTGGGACAATGGTAATGGGGCGGGTGGCGAAATTCTGCGACGTCTCGCTGCTAAGCTGCCGGGCAAGCACACGCTACTGTTTGACAAGATAGATGGCAAGTTCCCTAACCACCACCCTGACCCCACAGTGGCGGCCAACCTGGTTGATTTGCAAAAGAAGGTGGCCGAAGTCAAGGCCGACTGCGGTATAGCGTTTGACGGCGATGCAGACCGTATTGGTGCAGTGGATTCGCAAGGGCGGATTCTGGCCGGTGATCAGCTGATTGCCGTCTATGCGCGTGAAGTGCTGGCGACGCATCCAGGTGCAACGATCATCGCTGACGTGAAAGCGTCGCAGACTTTGTTTGACGCCATCGCTGGCATGGGTGGTAAGCCGCTGATGTGGAAGACCGGGCATTCGCTCATCAAGACTAAGATGAAGGAAACGAAGGCACCATTGGCCGGCGAGATGAGCGGCCATATTTTCTTCGCCGATAAATTCTATGGCCATGACGACGCGCTGTATTGCGCGGTGCGGCTGCTTAACATCGTGGCTGCGACGCCCGGTGGGCTGACGGCGCTGCGCGACCAGCTGCCTAATGTGGTCAATACGCCAGAACTGCGCTTTCAGGTGGATGAAACGCGCAAATTCGCCGTGGTGCAGGAAATCAAGGCCAGGTTGCAGCAGGCCGGAGCACGGGTGAACGACATTGACGGCGTGCGCGTTGATACGGCCGACGGTTGGTGGCTGCTGCGCGCCTCCAATACCCAGGACGTGCTGGTGGCGCGCGCCGAAGCGCGGGACGAGGCTGGGCTGGCGCGTCTGCAGGCACAGATTGCCGAACAATTGGCGCAAAGTGGGCTGCGCTTTCCGGAAGGGGACGGCAGTCATTGACGCAGCCGCATAGCGTGCTTGCAATTTTTGGGCAAACCACTGAATCTGTGGTTTAGTTCGCTTACCGTGGAGACTGAACGTGCGTCACGCTTATTACGACACTTTGCTGCTGGTGGAACGTGTCCACCGCAATTTCCTGGAAGTGGTGAAGGTTGAGCTGGAAAGGCTTGGTCTGCGCGACATCAAGAATTATCAGGCGCTGATTCTCTATAACATCGGCGATGATGAAATGTCGGTCGGCGAGATCACGGCGCGCGGCTTCTATCTTGGCACCAACGTTTCCTATAACGTCAAGCTGATGGTTGAGAACGGCTACCTGATTCAGGAGCCGTCGCCGCATGACCGCCGCTCGTCGCGCGTTTCGCTCTCCGATAAGGGCAAAGCGGTGCATAAGCAGCTCAGTTACTTTTTCGAGAAGCATGTCGCGCTGCTGCCGCAAGCGCCTATCACGGCTGAAGACCTGGCTAAGGGCAATGACATGCTGCGTAAGCTGGAGCGGTTCTGGACTTCGATGATCAATTACGGCGGCCTGGCCTGAGGCTAACATGACGCCGCCGCCGCTGATCGTGCCCGACACCATGGCGCTGATTCAGCTGGCTGCTATCCGGCGGCTCGATCTGTTGCCGCGCATGGGGCAGGCCGTGCTGGTTGATATGGTGGAACATGAGGCTACTCATCGCACGGATAAGCCCTTCTCTCATGACGTTGCCTTCTGGTCCAACATGCGCAGTATGGTGGGTGGAGACAAGGAGCCGGTATATGCCGACACTATGGTCCATGCCGACTATCTAGCGAAACAGATACTGAACCCAACCTACAAAGTGCGTGGTGCCGGTGAGGCTGCTATAGCGGAGTGGGTCGGCGCCAATCCAGCGCATGGCGCGCAGGGTATTATTATCATCAGCAGCGACAAGAAAGTACCAACACGATTGCGTAAGGCTCCGACAGCTGCCTTTGTGACGGTTCTGCCGACGGAAAAATTCTTGGATACTGCGGAGCAACTCGGCTTGATCAGCGATGCCAATGCTGCCTGGAAAAAAATACAACAGGCTGGAACTAACCCGCCGCCGCGCAAGCAATGGGGGCACACGCCGTGACAAACAATCCGAATAAACACGGCGTGTTGCTTCCTGATGTGAAGCCGCTGGTCTATTTGGCCAGCGTCGGCCAGCTTGATTTGCTAGTAAGTGAGCGCGTGCTCGTCTTGACCGACATCATCATTTACAAAGCCACAGAG
>CAYOGS010000310.1:0-2394 GCA_964403435.1 uncultured Rhodospirillales bacterium
GCATTGACCTACAGCAAATCCGCCACCGCCGCTGAAAAAGTGGCCGATGCCATCAAGGCGCTTGGCCGCAAGGCCTTGGTTATCAAGGCTGATGCTGGCCAGCCGGAGACGATGGGCGCGATGGTGGATGCCGTCGTCAAGCATTTCGGCAAGTTGGATATCCTCGTCAACAATGCCGGCGTGTTCGAAGGAGGCGGTGCCATCGGCGCGATTGACGCGGCGCAGTTCGAGCATCAACTCAATGTCAATGTCCGCGCCGTGTTCACGACCACACAGGCGGCCATCAAGCATCTTAAGGCCGGCGGGCGCATCATCAATATCAGCAGCGTGGTAGGCGAGCGGGCGATATTCCCTGGTATCAGCGCCTATGCCATGACGAAGTTCGCCGTGGCGGGCATGACGCGCGGCTGGTCGCAGGATTTGGCGCTGCAGAACATCACGGTCAACGCTATTCTGCCTGGCCCCATTGCTACCGACATGCTGCCGGACGGCGCCGAGCAGGTGGCGGCGATGAAACGCGCGGGCAAGCCGGAAGAGGTGGCCAATGTCATCGCCTTCATCGCGAGCGATGAGGCCAGTTATGTCACCGGCGCCACCATCCCGGTGGATGGCGGCGCCAATGCCTGAGAATTAAGCCGCTGCGGCCAATGTGCCGGCAGCGGCTTGTTCCATCTCCAGTGTTACGGCAGCCGCGTGCATAATGGCGGCGATGCGCACGGCATCTTGTACCATGTCCGCCGTAGCGCCTTTGGCCTGCACTTCATGCTCATGGCTTTCGATGCACATACCGCAACCATTGATGGCAGAAACAGCTAGAGACCATAGTTCGAAATCGAGCTTGTCTACGCCAGGACTGGCCAGTGCTGTCATCCGAAGCCGCGCTGGCATGTTACGGTATTGCGCGTTACCCACTAAATGGGTGAAACGATAATAGATATTGTTCATCGCCATCAACGACGCAGCGATTTTTGCGGCCTGCAACGCTTCCGGTGACAAATGTGGCGTTGCTTCGGCCAGTACCGCCTGATAAAGCGCCGGATTCCGGCATGCAGCGGCAGCGGCCACTGCGCAACCCCAGAGCTGTTGTGGGTTGAGACTGGCAATGGTGGTGATGCCGCCAAGATTGAGGCGGATGTCGCGGGCATAATCAGGTAGTTGCTCTTTGATGGTCTCGAGATTCATTTACTTCTCCCAGAAAAAAGGCCGCGCAAACCTCAGCGGACTGCGCGGCCTGAATTGATTGACAAAAATCAGGCTGCCTTCAGCGTGTCCTGACCCTTCTGCCAATTGCAGGGGCACAGCTCGTCGCTCTGCAGCGCGTCCAGCACGCGCAGCACTTCCTGCGTGTTACGGCCGACATTTAAATCGGTCACTGAGACGAAGCGGATGATGCCCTGCGGATCAACGATATATGTCGCGCGCATAGACACGCCGGCGTTCTTGTCCATGATGCCCAGCTGCTGGCTCAACTCGCGCTTGATGTCTGCCAACATCGGGAAAGGCAGGTTCTTCAAATCGGCATGACTGTTGCGCCAGGCGAGATGGACGAATTCACTGTCAATCGAAGCACCGAGCAGCTGCGCGCCACGGTCGGCGAAGTCCTTGTTCATTTTGCCGAAAGCCGCGATTTCCGTAGGGCAGACGAAGGTGAAATCCTTCGGCCAGAAAAACACGACCAGCCATTTGTCCTTATAGGTCTGGTTGGTCACATCCTTGAAGGCGCTTTTGATATCATTGCCAGTCACAGCGGTCATGGCGAATTGCGGGAACTGGTCACCAATCGTCAACATCGGGCGAAACTCCTACTAGGGTTTATGGTTTTGCACAGCCGGCATGGCTGCCAACTCTGCATGGCATTGTTATAGGCCAGTCAGCAGGCTTTGCCAAGGGTAATTTAGAACAGTTCTAAATATAGAATCCGTGTTCCTGGCGTTACCAGGGTTTAGGTGACACGGATTTTGGGGAGTCTGGTGGCAGCTGGCGCAATTGCATCTGGGCGTTTGCCAGTTAGGTGGCTGTTTCGATGAACAGCATTATAAAATCGATTCTATTTACTCATAGATGTCGGCTCTGGCAATTTCGCTGTTCTAATTGATGCGCTTCTTGAGGCGCACAATTTTTAGACTGCCAAAGACATAGCTCTGCAAAAAAGTGTTGTCTCAACTGGTGCCTCGACGGCTCATGCTCGGCACAAGGATATTGGATCAGGCAGGCGTTTACCGAAACAATGCTTTGCTGGTGCCGACACTATGAGGCCGACAGCACATCATCACTACGCCTCGTCCGTGTTGCTCATTTGATGAAAGTCAAAAAGACAACTGTGGAATCAGAGTACTTGAATGTTGTTGTCATCTGACTTCAGGCAGTTCACCCCATTCGTCATGGACATAAAAC
>CAYOGS010000310.1:2404-2680 GCA_964403435.1 uncultured Rhodospirillales bacterium
CCTGGGGAAAAACAACAAAGCGCTGGAAGAGCGTCCTAAGCCAGAAATACTATCGCCTACTGATGCGATCGTAAGGGTATCACAAACTACTATCTGTGGCACGGATCTCCATATCTTAAAAGGCGATGTAGCTACCTGTGTTCCTCCACGCATTCTCGGCCACGAAGGCGTTGGTGTGGTTGATAAGGTAGGTTCCGCAGTGACGGCCTTCAAATCAGGAGACCACGTGCTTATCTCCTGCGTGAGCGCGTGCGGGAAATGCGTGAATTGCCGCAG
>CAYOGS010000311.1:0-2362 GCA_964403435.1 uncultured Rhodospirillales bacterium
GACAATCTCCTCGCAGACCTTTTTTGCATCACCGAACAGCATCATTGTGTTGTCACGGAAGAACAACTCGTTTTCGACGCCGGCATAACCGGAGGCCATGGAGCGTTTGATGAAAAGTACGGTCTTGGCTTTCTCAACATCTAAAATGGGCATGCCGTAAATGGGCGATTTCGGGTCAGTTTTTGCTGCCGGATTGGTCACGTCATTGGCTCCAATGACAAAGGCTACGTCAGTCATACCGAAATCGCGGTTGATCTCATCCAACTCCAGAACTTCGTCATAAGGCACATTGGCTTCCGCTAGCAGCACGTTCATGTGTCCCGGCATGCGCCCTGCCACCGGATGTATGGCATAGCGGACCTGAACACCCTCTTTTTTCAGGGTATCCGCCATCTCACGCAAGGCGTGCTGCGCCTGCGCCACCGCCATGCCATAGCCAGGCACGACGACAACACTGGATGCATTTTTTAGAATAAAGGCTGCATCTTCCGCCGAACCACTTTTCACGGCACGGTCGCCAACAGTACCCGAGGATCCGGTCGCTGCCGTATCGCCTCCGAAACCGCCTAGAATAACGTTGAAGATCGAACGATTCATCCCCTTGCACATGATGTAGCTGAGGATTGCTCCCGATGCGCCAACCAACGCGCCGGTCACGATCAGTAGGTTGTTCTGCAAGGTGAAGCCGATGCCAGCCGCTGCCCAGCCTGAGTATGAATTGAGCATGGAGACAACGACAGGCATATCCGCGCCGCCGATGGGCAGAATTAGTAAGAATCCAAGTGCCAACGTCACTAAGATGATGAGAACGAGCGCCGTAGCGGATTGTCCAAGGCAGAACCAGCCAATCAGTAGGACGGTGAAAATGCCGAGACCGAGATTCAGTTGGTGTTGCAGTGGAAATTGCAGAGGCTTACCGGACACTAACCCCTGCAGCTTAGCGAAGGCGACCAGCGAACCTGTAAAAGTGATGGCACCGATGGCCATCCCGAGACCCATCTCG
Organism: uncultured Rhodospirillales bacterium; assembly: GCA_964403435.1. Classification (GTDB taxonomy): domain Bacteria; phylum Pseudomonadota; class Alphaproteobacteria; order UBA9219; family RFNS01; genus JAGOHT01. The sequence goes on from CAYOGS010000311.1 coordinate 1,004, forward strand.
ATCAGACTACCCGTATGGATTATGCCATTGCTGGAGATGCCGTAATCCTGTGGCGAAATGTAGGCCGCCGCCGCGACCAGTACCGCCGCCAACCCCACCAGAGAGTGGAACGCCGCGACTAGCTGCGGCAGCGCCGTCATCTTGATATTGCGCGCTACATAGGCACCCACACCACCACCGAGCGCCACCGCGAAGATGACCGGGAACCAAGCAGGCAGAGCGACAAAGTGGAACAACGTGGTGAGCATGGCCAGCGCCATGCCGCCAATGCCATACAGATTGCCTTGCCTCGCCGTTTCCGGCGACGACAGGCCTCGCAGCGCCATAATAAAACAAACAGCTGAAACAAGATAAGAGAATACGACCCAACCAGCCATTGCAGCCTCTACTTCTTTTTCTTATACATTTGCAGCATACGCTGCGTGACAATGAAACCACCGAAGATGTTGACGGAAGCGAGCGCGATGGCGAGCAGGCCAAGCAAGGTGGACGCTGACATCGACTCCGCCCCTGCCGCAACCAGCGCACCGACGATGATGACGGACGACACGGCGTTGGTCACCGCCATCAACGGCGAATGCAGCGCGGGCGTGACGCGCCACACGACATAATAGCCGACGAAACAAGACAGAACGAATACAGTGAGCCCACTCAGGAAAAAATCCTGGTGCCCCACACCGCTTTGCAGTTGTTCCTGTGCGCGTGTCGCTAATTCCTGCGACATCTGCGCCAGCTTGCTCTGCTCAGCGGCCATCGTTTGTAATTGACCTAAGAAATTCTCGTTGCTCATCCGCTCATCGTCCTCAGCTATTCTTCATGTGCTTTGGTCTTCGGCTTGTCTGTTTTCTTCTCCGACTTGCCTATTTCGGTAGCCGTTTTCTGGGTCGGAGTCGCCTGATTTGGCACATCGTTGACCGTATTTAGGAGAAGTTCGGAAGACGGCACGATAATAAGTTTTTCTGTCGACCTTTTGTCATCTTCCGACTTATCAGGCTTGGCTGTGTCTGGAGCCTTCTCAGTTTGAACCTCCGGTGCCAAGGCAGGTGGCGGCTTTATAAGTGCGGGCAATGATGGAACGGGCGCCGGTAGAACGATGGGGGCCGGAGCGGCAGTTGGTGTTGGCAATACAGCCGCCGGAACGGGCGTCGTCAAGCGCGCCGCAGCCGCCGTCTCCAGACGATCGAGCCTTGCCTGAAGATATTCCACCCTGAATTGGGTGACAGCAAGTTTCTCTTGTGTGTCAGCCAAAAATCCATTCACAATATGAAAGAAAATAGCACAGCTAAAAATGGCGATGGCTAGCCCAAGTACCCACTGCCTGAGAGAACTGCTCTCTGCATTTTCAGGAACTTGTGTCAT
>CAYOGS010000311.1:2372-2675 GCA_964403435.1 uncultured Rhodospirillales bacterium
CTTCAAGACTCCTTAACTACGAATTGCGGATGAACGATTTTGCCCGCATGGGTCAGAAGCATCGCCTTTACAATCTCATCCTCTGGGTTCAGCTTGAGGCTCTTGCTTTCTTTGTCGTGACAAACAGTAATGAAATTAAGAATATTGCGTGCATAGAGTGCTGAAGCATCCACTGCCAGGCGGCTTGGCACATTGTAGTGTCCAACAATCTTCACGCCATCCACATCCACAATCTCTCCAGGGCGGCTCAGTGCGCAATTGCCACCTTGTTCGACGGCGAGATCAATTATCACTGAACCCGGC
>CAYOGS010000312.1:0-2668 GCA_964403435.1 uncultured Rhodospirillales bacterium
CTCTGGTAGGGTTGGAAGTGCCCGGCATTACCCGGCCGAGCCAAGAACGCATTCAGCTCGCGCTGCATCCGCGCCTGACCAGCGGCTAAGGGTGCCGGTCAAACGGTTCACACATTAAATCTGAAGTGGAAAATATCGCCGTCCTGGACGATATAGTCCTTGCCTTCCTGGCGCATCTTGCCGGCGTCTTTCGCGCCTTGCTCACCTTTGAATTGAAGGTAGCTAGCGAAATCAATGGTCTCAGCGCGGATGAAGCCGCGCTGGAAATCAGTGTGGATGACGCCCGCGGCTTCCGGCGCGCTGGCGCCACGCCGCACCGTCCAAGCGCGTGCTTCCTTGGGGCCGACGGTGAAGAAGGTTAGCAAATCGAGCAACTGATAGCCGGCGCGGATGACGCGGTTCAGTCCGGGTTCGCTCAGTCCTAGTGCGCCGAGAAACTCTTTCTGTTCCTCGGCATTGGGCAGTACCGCCACTTCCGCTTCGATGGCGGCGGCGATCACGACGGCAGAGGTGTTTTCGGCTTTGGCTTTCTCTGCGACGCGCGCCGCCAGCTCGTTGCCGGTTGCGGCCTCTTCTTCGCCGACATTCGCCACATACAGCACCGGCTTGCCGGTCATCAGCTGCAGCTGCTTGAAAGCCAGGCGCGCTTCGGCCGGCAGCTTGGCAAGTACGGTGCGCGCTGGCTTGCCGGCTTGCAAGGCGGCTAAGGCCGGCTCCATGGCGACAAGTTGTGCCTTGCTTTCCACATCACCCGCTTTGGCTTTCTTCTGCGCGGCGGCCACGCGCTTTTCCAGACTGTCCATATCGGCCAGCATCAGCTCAGTTTCCACAATCTCCGCATCGCGCAGCGGGTCAACGGAATTCTCCACATGAACAACATCGCCGCCGGTGAAGCAGCGCAGGACGTGGATGATGGCATCGGTCTCACGGATATTGGCCAGGAACTGGTTGCCCAACCCTTCGCCCTTGCTGGCGCCGCGCACAAGACCAGCGATATCTACGAACTCCAACTGCGTTGGGATGATTTTCTGCGAACCCGCTATGGCGGCAAGTCGTGCCAGACGCTCATCCGGCACTGCGACGCGGCCGACATTTGGCTCGATGGTGCAGAACGGGTAATTGGCCGCCTGCGCCGCCGCCGTTGCCGTCAGTGCGTTGAAAAGCGTGGATTTGCCGACGTTCGGCAAACCCACAATACCGCAATTAAAACCCATGATTATTCCTTTTCCATATCTGGCGCCTGGGGCAACATCCCCTGCAGGGCTAAAGTGATTTTGTTCATATACTCGCTCGTCTTGCCGGACAACAACAGGTCAATCTCGCGGCTTAACACGGTTAGTAAGGCCGTAAGCCAGTCGCGGTCGGTCTTAGCGAAAGGCTGCAACACATAGTCATGCACACTTTCACGCTCCGGCGGCGGCCGTCCGATGCCCAGACGAATACGCCAATAATCCGCGCCGATGGCAGCATCCAGCGACTTCAGGCCGTTATGGCCGGCATGACCGCCGCCCTGCTTGACGCGGACGCGGCCAGGCGGCAATTCAAGTTCATCATGGAAGACCAGCACATCGGCAGGCTGGATTTTATAAAACTGGCAAGCCTCGCCGACCGCGAGGCCGGAACGGTTCATGAAGGTCTGCGGTTTGAGTAGCAGAAGTTTGTTGTCCTGGCCGCCTGCGCTTGCCAATGTGCCATGGAATTTGCGCTGCCAGCTATCGGTACCTAGGTGTTCATGCAACGCATCGAGCGCTAAGAACCCAATATTGTGGCGCGTGGCGGCATATTCCGCGCCGGGGTTGCCAAGCCCCACCAGCAATTTCATACCGGCTCCTGCCCGTCCTGGCGGCGCGTGCGGTACAAAGAATAGACTACGCCACCCACCAGCAAGCCAACAGTGGCCAGTAGGCTGAGCCAGTTGGGTAGGTGGATATGTAACCCTTCAGCCAGCAGAATTTTTGCGCCGATCATAATTAGAATAAGTGCGAGTGCGTATTTCAGATACTCAAAACGGTTGACCATGGCGGCCAAAGTGAAATACAGCGAACGCAATCCAAGGATGGCGAAGATGTTACTCGTATAGACTATATAAGGGTCGGGCGTGATGGCGAAGATAGCCGGTACGCTATCCACCGCGAAAATGACGTCGGCGAATTCCACCATCATCAGCGCCACGAAAGCCGGCGTCATATAAAGTATCATCCGATTGGTCTTTGGGTCGCGCTGGCGGATGAAGAATTTTTCACCGTGCAGATCGTGCGTGACTGGGAAATGCCGGCGGATGAACAGCAGCACAGGATTGTGTGCGATGTCCGGCCCATGGCCATCGCCGGCGCGCAGCATCTTAAGCCCGGCATAGACCAGAAAGACGCCGAAGACCAGCATGAGCCAGCTGAATTGGGCAATCAGCGCGGCGCCGACGCCGATCATCACGGCGCGGAATAGCACGACACCGATGATGCCCCAGAACAGTACGCGGTGTTGGTAACGTTGCGGAATTTTGAAAAAGCCGAAGATCAGGGCGATGACAAAAACATTGTCCATGGACAGCGACAGCTCGACCAGGTAGCCGGTCAAATAGAGTTGCGCCGCTTGCCAGCCGCGCTTGGTGTCGTCCGCGATCTGTAGCTGCGTGTCCGTCATGCTCTCGAGCGGTTGTGTGCTGTAGAGC
>CAYOGS010000313.1:0-2662 GCA_964403435.1 uncultured Rhodospirillales bacterium
CTGCCTACCGTCCTTAACGTGTTCGACAATCACCCGCTGGTGGTGAAACATTTTGTAGCCGTATTTTTCTTCGCAGCGTTCGACAATGGCCAATAATTGCTTATCGGTCAGGCACTCTCCTTTCATCGGATTGATGCTGATATGGTGCAACGGCTTGGTGCAGCAGGTGGTGCTGGCGATAGCCCACATATTCTGGAACGCTTCATCCAAGTTTCTTGCTGATGGATCGCTGATTTCGACAAGGCGTGTTTTCTCGTTCTTACCTTGTTCCTTGAGATATTGAGCAGCCGAACGGAAGTCGCCCCGAATGTGGCTTTTAATAATCAAGCCTCCTCCTGTCCGTTCATCAGGGTGGTATAGACAGCCCGATAGACGAGGGTCAGCTCGTCGGTCAGCACCGCCACGGCATTGTGAGCCTGATCCGGCGTCTTAATTCCGGCATTCAGCTGCTTGGCTATCTGGTTCAGGTTAGTGCCTTGCCTCCCCAGCTCCCGGTTCAGGATGAATAATTCCCGACACAGCTCTTTGTTCAACGGGGGTCGGTAATCGTTGCCGAGCAAGACGGCCTTGGCATAGACATTGACCGTCACGCCTGCGGCTTGTGCCTTGGCGCGGATCAATTCTTTGTGTTCGTCTGAGAGTCTGATTGTGAGCGGGTGCGGCCTCCCTCTGGTAACACCATTGGTAACACCGCTTGGAATACCCTCGCGCTTTAGCGCACCGGAGTTGGGTGGTAACACCAAACTCTCAACTTGCGTGAAACTTTTGGTGTTACCTTTTTCTTCCTGTTGGTATTCCACTTGGTATTCCGCTTTTGGCTTGCATACTTCCTTAGACGCCAACCGGAATTGAGATTTCATTGCACTGCGTAAATCGTTACTCATATATATCTCCATGAAAACACGACTCCATCGCGCAAAGCTGGGCTTGGCACGTTCAGAGACGATTGGGTTTTCGATTAAATGTCGGGTGGTGGTTTAATAAAAAAGCCACCGGTCTGCATGAGGCCAATGGCTTAATCTGTCGGGACAGAAAATTGTCCCCCTATACTATGTATGCAAACTGCGATTTTTGGGCTTAGGTCGTTTTTTGCTTATGTTCGGTCACTTCAATGAGTGCTCCTACCCACGCAAGATTTAGCGAGCCAAGTTTTTTATGTAAGGTCTCGTGAGCCTTGGCACTCCAAAACACGATGGGTTTATCGTTTGTCATGTGTGCAACCAGCCCCATTCTTGGCCTCTGACTTTCCAGCCGACAGGTTTAGTGACCTCCGCTGCCGCCAAATGCCACTGACTTGCCAAATCGCCAAGGCCACGCTTGAGGCACACAAGCGCCCGTGAGTTCCTCGCTGGCTGGGAATGGCCGCATATCTCAATGACAGCGTTCAAATCCTCCGGCGCGACTATCTGGCGGGACAGCTTCAGCAGCTTCTCAACCGCTGTTTCCTTCCATGTGGCATGTTCTGCACTGATCGGTCTGCAGTCTCTCCGACGCAGCAATACCACACCATAATAGGCTCGGTGGAAGCGCCGTCCAGCACGGTATTCTTCCCGATTGATGACACCATTGTCGCGATAGGCATCCAAAGGGCATTCCCAAACTGCACGATAGCGTTTGATGAAATGTCCTAGACGGCCACTGCCAGGAATGACTTCCTTGATTAAACCGCCATTCTGCAGGTGACGTTCATTTGTTGGGGCGACCCACGTTCCAGAGCCGGTAATAGACTTTTGGCGTTTATGTTTCCGCATAAGTTGACTCCGTTAAAAAATAGACTGTTTTAAAAAGTGAACGCTATATAAAAAATCTCTTTATGCGCGAGTCATAGCACGGAAATTCCGAAAGTCAAGATAATTCTACATTATGAATGTATGTTGCATTCATATTGAATTGCTTTAGACGACTATAGACGGATTAGTCGGTTGTATTTTCATATAAAGTATCTGTTTTGTGATATCTTATTGTTTTATCCACATTCGTTGTATATATAATTCATTATGAGCATAACAGGACGACAAATACGCGGGGCAAGAGGCCTCCTGGGCTGGTCAATGGAAGAGCTGGCCGACAAAGCTGGCATTTCCCGCATCACCATCCGGCAAATCGAGGGTGAAGCAGCGCAGCCGCAGGAACGCACGCTGGCCAGTCTTCTGGCCGCTTTCGACAAGGAAGGAATCGAGTTTCAGGATAACGAGGGCGTATGCATCCGTAAGCATCAAATGCGAACCTATAGCGGTAAGGCCGGTTATCGCCAGTTGCTCGACCATATCTATGAAACCGTGAAGAATGGCGGGCGTATCCGCCAATTCAATTTTGGCGATGACCGCTATGTCTCGATTGCAGATGATGCCGCTGCCGAACATATCCAGCGCATGGAAGAAATTGAAGGGCTGGATGCCAAGGTTTTGGTTCTGGAAGGCGAGATCGGCAATCCCGTCAGCTATTGCAGCTACCGGACGCTTGATGCCAACTATGCCGATATGGCTCCGTGGTATCTGTATGGAGATATTCTGATCTTACCCCTCACCGAAGGCGGCAGGCGCGAGTGCGTCACCATCCAGTCCAAACAAGTGGCAGAACGCTATATTAGAGAGTTCGATTTGTTCTGGAGTAAGGGCAATCCAGGCGAAAAACGCACTAAAAAGGCGCGAAAGTAAAGATT
>CAYOGS010000314.1:0-2620 GCA_964403435.1 uncultured Rhodospirillales bacterium
GGGTAATAGAGGCGGTAAAGCGGCAGCTCGTGCCGGAAGCTGCAAAGCACGAACAAGCCGAGAGTAACAGCCCACAGCTGTGCCGTCGTTAGACGCAGCTTTGCGCCATAAAGATAACAAGCTATACCGACGATAAAATACCGTAGCTGGCAAGGCAACTGCTTGCCGAAAGATTCCATACCGTGATGCGCAGCATAAAGCGCCAGCGCGGCGCTGGCTGCATATGCCGCCGCGAGCACGACGAAGCCGAACCGCCGCCATGCCCACCAGAACACAGGCAGCATAAGATAAAACCCTACTTCGATCTTCAAAGTCCATAGGCTGGGGTTGATACCGGGATTGTGCAGAGGCTTGAGCAGGCCGCCGATGTCATATTGCAGAAAATTGGCGAAGACGGCGTTGACGGCAAGATAGCGGGCGGTGCTGGTCAGATGTTCTGACAAGCCACCAGGCAACAGCATCAACATAGCCAGCGTCTGGGCGATAACCACCGTAATATAAAGTGGATAGACACGACAGAGGCGGCGAATATAGAAGCCTAGGGTTTGCGGTTGCTTATCTAAACTGGCGCTGACCAGATAGCCGCTGACCACAAAAAATGCGTCCACGGCAAAATCAGCAAAGCCGAACCAACCTGTGGCGGCAGCATAGTTTCCTGGCAACGTCTTGAAGTGACCCAGCACGACCATAAGCGCAAGTGATAGACGCAGAATGCTGAAGTTATTATGGTTCATGGCGTCTTACGGCAAGTGAGGTCGCGGGCTTAATCTTCGCTTCGATATCTGACAAACTATGATCGGGTAAGCGCAGGCGCCGGCTTTCATAACCAGCCCAGCAGAGCGCCGCGCCAAGAAAAAGGGATGCCATTTGGTCTTCCAGCATGGAAAGCGCGACACCGTAGGCCATAATAAAGAGCAAAATGGCCATGGCGTGTGCGTCAGAATGGGTACCTGCATTGGGTAAACGTATGGTACTCCACAGCATTAGCCCCAAATAGACTATGCTCATGACTCCGAAACTGGCATACATGAATACGAAAATATTATCAGCGGCGTTGAACCATTCCTTCGCATAAAGCATTTGTGCACCAGAAATGCCGCCTAGGCCGACGCCGAAGGGGAACGTGCCGCGCGTCTCAACCCATTCCCAAGCTTGCGGCCACATCATCTCAACCCGCATATTGAAAGACATGTTGCTGAAACCTCCGGCCTGTGCGTCCGGCATGTGATAGCCCGGTAGAATGATCGGTAGCAGCACCGCCACCAGCGTGAAAAACAGCAAGCCCACCCGCAGTGCCGGGATGGGACGAAACGGCATGATCGCCACGGCTGCGAGGACGGCCAGATAGGCCAACAGTGCGCCTTTTTGCGTGGTCAGGTAGATGACATAGGCCGTAGCCACCGCTATGCACAGTTTCACTAGTCGGTGCTTCAGATGAAATAATAGCAGTATGGCAAACAGAGGCGCGCCGGTAGCCGCATGGATGGATGAACGGAGAAATCCACCAGCGCGTTTTGCCTCGCCTTCCATTGACCAATCGCGACTGATATCCACCGTCACGTCACCAATTGTGGTAGAAAGCCCTACCCAGGGGAAGGACATAACATATTTGTCCAGCACAACTCCGATGACAATGCTTGTCCACAAGATTCCAAGATAAATGAGTAACGGCCGGTTTGGTTTAAGGATGACCGGTGCGAGCACGGCACCAACCAACATGGTCAGCAGCATTTTTGCGCCATAGATAACGGCAGCTATGGCGCCGATATTCAGCATTAGCACGAAGCCATGCAGCACCACGACAAATAGGTATACCAGATAGGCCGGATGCAGCTTGCGTTGCCAGAATTGGCGTATGCCAATAAAGATCACTGGCACCAGCAGCGCCAGATCACGAATAAAGATAAATGAATCCGCACCAAACAGGTTCAGCACATATCGCACTGGCCCTTCAAAAGCATAAGCGGTGAAGTAGAAGCCGAGACACCAGGCAAGCAGCCGTTCCATTTCGGGCTAGCCTTTCCGCCAATAAAGTAGAAAGCCGCGCAGATTTCCTATCGCGGCGTCGCGGTAGGTGAAACCCATGGCGGCATCAAACGGCTTGACCTCCATGACCAAGCTCCGCAAGGCGTGAAAGATATTGCCGATGAGGCAACGCAAGAGACCGTTGTTCCAGTGCTTGGCGAACAGCGCGCCATCGCCGATCATATAGCGTTCAAACAGAGATCGAATATCCGCGGGGTCGCGCCGACCGTGGAAATGGTGAACAACCATTTCCGGACAAAACAGCACCTGGAAGCCAGCTTTGTAGGCGCGGTGAATATAATCGCTCTCATCGGCGGATGGAAAGGTCGTGCTATTACTAAAGCGGTCATCCATCGGCCCGATGAGTTCATATATTTTGCGACTGAAGGCCATGCAGCAGCCATGAATGAATCCGCCCGGGTAGCGCCCCCCATAGACCGCCGGCTCGGTATCAGTCTTAATCGTGTAGGGCAAGTCCTGCGGATTGCCCAGCAGCACCCGGCCGCCGCGCATCACCGGTGCTTTATCATCGGCGAACAATTTCAACAGCACGGTGAAGAAATCTGGTGCTAGTTCGGCGTCGTCGTCGCAGAAC
>CAYOGS010000315.1:0-1232 GCA_964403435.1 uncultured Rhodospirillales bacterium
CTGGTGGTCACCACGTCATCCTGGGAGGCAAAAGATGGCAGTAGCTATACGTTTTCGTCGCGCACGATGAACAACGGACGTCAGTCGGAATCTTTTCGTGGCAAGGCGACCTTGACGGCAAGTGGTGGCCAAGCCGTTTACAGTCAGCCTGTTGGTAAGATCGTGAAAATTCCGGCGGGAGCTATTTTCCCCAATCAACACAGCATACTTATCATACGGGCCGCACTGGATGGAACAAAAGTACAGAACCAATTGGTATTTGACGGCACGGACAATAAGGCACAAAGCGATGTGAGTGTCTTTCTCGGCAAGCCTGTTGCCCTAGACGATGACAAGAGCGTTCCTAGCGATTTGCGCCTAATCCCGCTACTCCAGGGTAAGGCCACGCCGACGCATCTGGCCTTCTATGCCCTGCAGGACACAACGACCAAGGGCAAAGACGGTAATACCCCCGATGACGCAGACGAAACCGGAGCCAGTACGCCTGACTACGAACTCAAGCTGGATTTGTTGGCGAATAGCGTGGCGCGCGGTATGACGATTGACTATGGCAGCTTCAGTATGCGCGGCACCATGGCCAGCCTGAAATCGCTAGACACATCCGCTTGCCGTTAAACTATCTTTAAGAATGATTGGCCGTATCTAACGGAATATTAATCCGCTTACGGCATATTGAGCCTCTCATCACCAACACAGCGATGCAGATGGCCACGAAAACCGCAACCGACACGGCCAGCAAGCCGTCCCCGCAGCGCCGCGTTCTTATCGTTGAAGACAATGAGATGAACGTGAAACTCTTCCGTGACCTGCTGCAGGCACATGGCTATCAAACCATTGAAACCAAGGAAGGGTTGGAGGCACTGAAATTAGCGCGAGCGCATCGCCCTGATCTCATCCTCATGGATATTCAATTGCCAGAGGTCTCTGGCCTCGAAGTGACGCGCTGGCTGAAGCAGGATGCGGAATTGGCTGACATTCCTGTGATCGCAGTGACCGCTTTTGCTATGCCAGGCGATGAGGAAAAGATGCGCGCAGGAGGCTGCGTCGGCTATCTCTCGAAGCCGATTTCAGTGGAAAAACTGTTGGGCACGGTGCGCCAGTTTTTGCCGTGATGGGTGGGCGACCACCGCATTGAGGGACAGGATTATGTCTGGCCGCATTTTGGTCGTTGATGACAACCCGCTTAACGTCAAGCTACTGGCGGCACGGCTAGCACGCGAATATTACGCCGT